>NZ_JALPSX010000007.1:0-206866 GCF_023217995.1 Agromyces sp. C10
GCTAGCCGTCGGAGCGGGGCACTGAGGACGGGGTCGCGTGCGCGGCATCCGCGACCCGCTTCGGCAGCCGCACGAACAGCATCATCACGAACCCGGCCGCGAGGACGAGCGCGATGCCCAGGATGCCCCAGTACTGCGCGCCGAACACCGCGATGAATCCCGCCCACGCGAGCGGTGCGAGGAAGCTCGCCGCGCGGCCAGTGGTCGCGTACAGCCCGAAGATCTCACCCTCGCGTCCGGCCGGGGTCACCCGGGCGAGGAACGACCGGCTCGCGGCCTGGGCGGGCCCCACGAGGGCCGACAGGAACAGGCCGAACACCCAGAACACCGTCTTGCCGGCGTCGTGTGCGACGAAGACGACGACCGCCGAGACGATCAGCCCGCCGAGGGTCGCGAGGATCACGGCCCGCGGACCGAACCGGTCGTCGAGCCGGCCGACCACGATCGTCGACACGCCCGCCACCACGTTGGCGGCGACGCCGAAGATCACGACCTCGTTGAACGAGAAGCCGAACGTGATGCTCGCGATCACCGCGCCGAATGTGAAGACGCCCGCGAGCCCGTCGCGGTACACCGCGCTCGCCAGCAGGAACCAGAACGTCGGACGCGCCTCGCGCCAGAGCCGGGCGATGTCCCGCCCGAGCACCACGTAGCTGCGGAAGAAGCCGACGCGCTCGCGGCCCGGTGCGGCCGGGGCCTCGGGCACGTTGAGGAAGATCGGCAGCGAGAACACCACCGTCCAGATCGCGCAGAACAGCGCCACGAGCCGGATGTTGAGCCCGCCGTCGGTCGGGATGCCGAACCAGTCGGCGAAGTCGGCCACGACGACCAGCGCGAGCACCACGATGCCGCCGAGGTAGCCGAAGCCCCAGCCGAGCCCGCTCACGCGACCCACCGTGCGCGCGTTCGACACCTGCACGAGCATGGCGTTGTAGTTCACGCCCGCGATCTCCTGGAACACCGTGCCGGCCGCGAGCAGCCCCGCCCCCAGCCAGAAGAAGCGCCAGTCCGCCTCGACGAACACCATCATCGCCTGGCAGAGCACCACCCCGCCCGTGGCGAGGGCCAGCCAGAACTTGCGCCGGCCCGCGGCATCCGCTCGCTGCCCCAGCACCGGCGCGAGCACCGCGATGAGGATGCCGCCGAGGCCGACCGCGAGCCCCAGCTGCGACGAGAGCTCGGCGAGGCCGCGCTCGTACGCGGGATCGTCGGGCGACAGCCCGGCCACCTGCGGCGCGAGGAACAGGGCGCTCGTGAGGTACACCGAGAAGACGAACGTCGTGATGACGGAGTTGAACGGCTGCGTCGCCCAGTCCCACAGCGCCCACGACCACACCTGCCGGCGCGGCACGGGCCGGTCGCCGGCGAGCTCGAGGCCGGTGATGACCCGCAGCTCGCCGGTCGAGAGGTGCGGGGCGGTCGCGGTCGAGGCGCGCTCCGCCGGGGGCTGTGGGTCGGTCATGGGGGCAGTCTTCCGGCGCGGGGTGAACGGGCGGTGACGGCGCGCCCGGCCGGGCCGATCCGCGTCGATCCCGTGCAGGCTAGCGGCTCGGAGCACCCGGGCGGAAGTGGTCGCGAGCACCGCCCGACCGGTGTGCGCGTCACCGCGGCGGGAGGCGCACGTCGGCCGTCACCATGAAGTGGTCGCTCGGGAAGAGCCCGCCGATCGGCTCATCGACGATCGATGCGGCCTCCACGACGGCGCCGGATCCGTTGGCGATGAGGATGTGGTCGATCCGCCGATCCATCTCCTTCACCGCCTCGAGCGGTGCGAACGGAACCGCCGAGCTCAGCGTCACCGCATCCGCTGCACCGCCGGCGATCGCCCAGGCATCCACCGCCACCGGCGCCAGCGGCGCGAACTCGGCCTGGGAGACGTCGCAGTTGAGGTCGGCGAGGAGGAACGTCGGCGGCGCCTGGTCGGGCGCGCCGATCAACTCGGCGAGCCGCGTCGTCTGGGCGAGGTGGTCGTCGGCGTACGCCGGTTCCCATTCGGTGGCCGCGACCACGACGCGGAACGGCGTCTCGGGGTGCGCGATCCGCGCCTCGAGGGCGACCGGGGCGACCTGCCGGTGGCTCACGGGCAGCTCGTGCTCCACGGTGCCGGCGATCGGCCACCGGCTGACGAGGCCCACGCCCATCCGCACCCCTGCCTGGTCGTCGTGCTCCGGCGGCTCCGGCACCGGCGGCAGCGACGGGCCCGCGAAGGCGGCGTGCATCCCGAGGTGCGCGGCGATGCGATCGGCCTGCGACTCCGTCCGGGTCGCCCAGCACTCCTGCAGGCCGAGCACGTCCGGGGCGACGCGTTCGAGCGTCGCCAGGATCCCGCGCTCGCGCGCCCGCCAGTCGGGCGCGAACCGCCAGAGCACGTTCCACGTCGCGAGTCGCATGCGCGGCAGCGTAGGCGCGAGCGCCGAGGATCGCGAGCCCCTTGCGCCGCCCGGGTCGCCTGGGTGCGAGCCCGGCGGACGGGAATCGTCGGATCGGCGATCCGGTACCGACGATTCCCGTCCGACCTGTGCTCGGCGGCGTCCAACCAGACGAGCGGATGCCGCGCCTCAGCCGGTCACGTCGCCGACGAGCTGCGCGAACAGGTCCTCGGCGTCGCACTCGAGCCGCTGCCGCGTGAACCAGTCGCACACGTTGACGCAGTCGCGGTGCAGCAGGTCGAATCCGTTCGGGTTCGCGACGACGTCGACCACCTGCGGCAGATCGATCGCGACCACGCGTTCCCGGTGCACGAGCAGGTTGTACGGCGAGAGGTCGCCGTGCGCGAGGCCCGCGAACGCGAGCGTGTGCATGAAGTCCACGACCTGGTGGAACAGGTCGCGCAGCTCGTCGCGCGAGGCGCGGACCTGCGCGAGCCGCGGCGCCGCCACCCGCCCCTCGCCGATGAACTCCATGAGCACCTCGGTCTCGCCGACCTGCACGGGATACGGGACGGCCGCGCCGAGCTCGGCCAGCCGGCTGAGCGCGGCGAACTCGGCGTACGCCCACTCGGTGCGCGCGACCTCGCGGCCGTACGACGACGAGCGCTGCACGGCGCGCACGTCACGGCTGCGGCGCGGCGCCGCGCGGCCCTCGGTGTACACCGCCGAGCGATGGAACATCCGATGTTCGGTGCCGCGATAGCGCTTCGCGGCGAGGAGCGTGCGGTTGCCGGGCACCTCGGGCGGCGCACCCGGCACCGCGCGTTCGATGAGCCAGAGGTCGGCCTCCTTGCCGGTCTTCACGATGCCGAGTTCGGTGTCGATCGCGGCGGCGGAGGTGACGACCCAGTCGGGGCGCGGGAGAGGCCCGCGCTCGCTGGGCTGGGTGGCCGGCCAGGTGGACCAGCGCTGGTCCTCGCCCGGCTCGACGTCGGCGAAGGCGAGGTCGTGGGCGAACGCCGCGGCGAGCGGCGTGGCGGATGCCGCGCGGCGCGCGGCGGAATCGTCGAGTGACGACAGCATGTTCACGGTGGTTCTCCGAGATCGTGGAGGCCACCGTCGCGGATGCTAGCGGGCGGCCTCGCAGGGAAGGGTGTCTGCGATACGCGCGACAAGGACGGTGTTCATCGCTCACTCCTTCCGGTCTCGGCCCGCTGGGCGCTCGTGCTCGCCTCGATCGAGGCGACGGATGCCGCGTGGCGCGGCCCGCACGAGCATACGCCCGTGCCGCGGCATCCGTCCAGACCCCGGGGTCGCGGATCAGCGCTCACGCTTCGCGGCCCGCTCCCGAGCGAGCGGGAGGCCGTTGGTCCCTGGGGGCGCCGTACGCGCGTGCTCTGATGAGGCATGACCACGCCGACGAGCGGGCCCGACGCGCCCGCGGCATCCGGGATCGAGCCCTTCAACGGTCGGCTCGCCATCCTGCTCGCGATGGCGATGTTCGTGCTCGTCGTCGACACGTCGATCATGAACGTGTCGATCTCGGCGGTCGTGCGCGACCTCGGGACCACGGCGAGCGGCGTGCAGGGCGCGATCGCGCTCGAGGCGCTCGTCTCCGCGGCGTTCATCCTCATCGGCGGCAAGGCGGGCGACCTCATCGGCCGAAAGCTCGCGTACGTCCTCGGACTGCTGGGTTACGCGATCGGCGCCGTCGCGATGACCCTCGCCCAGGGCCTCACCGCGATCATCGTGTTCTGGGCGGTCATCGGCGGCATCGGCGCCTCGCTGCTGCTGCCGTCGATGCAGTCGCTCATCCACGGCAACTTCACCGGCGCCCACCAGAAGCGGGTCTACGCGCTCGTCGGGGCCTCCGCCGCGATCGCCGCCGCCGTCGGCCCCCTCATCGGCGGGTTCATCACCACGTTCCTGTCCTGGCGCGTCGGCTTCCTGATGGAGGCGGTCATCATCGCGATCGTCCTGTCCGGCATCCGTCTCGTGAAGGACGTGCCTTACACGGGTTCGCGCGCGGTCGACTGGGTGGGGGCGCTGCTCTCGGTCGTCGGCATGGGCGGGGTCGTGCTCGGCATCCTCGTCTGGCAGGAGGGTGGCGCCTACGTCGGCGTGCTCATCGGCGTCGGCGCCGTCGCGCTCGCCGGCTTCGTCTGGTGGCTCCGCGATCGCAAGCGCCGGAAGCGGGCGACGCTCATCGACCGCGCGCTGTTCGAGTCGAAGCCCTTCCGATTCGGCGCGAGCGGCCAGCTCCTGCAGCAGGTCGCGCTCGGCGGAACCATGATCGTGCTGCCGCTCTACCTGCAGATGGTGCTCGAGTACAACGCGCTGTGGGCGGGGCTGTCGATCGCGCCGCTGTCGCTCACCATGTTCGTCGTGGCGCTCCTCGCCGGGCGTCGCGGTCGCGGCCGGCCCGCGAACGTCATCCTGCTCGGGTTCGCCCTGCTCGTCGTCGGCGTCGCGATCCTCATGCCGATCGTCCCGCGCGCGGACTCCGGCTGGTGGCTGCTGCTGCCGCTCGTCGTCGCCGGCGCCGGCCTCGGCCTGCTCGTCTCGCAGCTGAACAACTACACGCTCTCGCCGATCTCCGACGAGCGCGTGAGCGAGGCCGCGGGCGTGAACTCCGCCGCCGGATCGTTCGGCCTGTCGTTCGGCATCGCCTTCGCCGGCGCGATCATGCTCGCCACTCTCTCGTTCACGTTCACCGCGAGAGCGGATGCCAGCACCGTGCTGTCCGACGAGCAACAGCAGCAGGTGGCCGCCGTGCTCGAGGAGGACGCCCAGCTCGTCTCCAACACCGGCCTCGAGGAACTCCTCGCCGACGAACCCGAGGACGTGCAGGACGAGATCCTCGCGATCAACACCGAGGCCCGGCACATCGCACTGCAGGTCGCCCTGCTCGTGCCGCTGTTCGCCGGACTCCTCGGCATCCTCAACGCGCTCAGGATGCGACGCCAGCCCGACCCGAAGCCGTCCGCGGCGGCGGAGGGGGTGCTCGGCGGGTGAGCCGCAGGCCTGGGTGAGCCGTCCCGCGCTCGCCGTCCCGCGCTAGCCCGACTGGGCGAGCTGGACGAGGAAGTCGGCCGAGGTGGTGAAGTACGTCACGCCGTCGACGTGCGCCATGACGGGGATGTAGTTCGGGTCGTAGTCCGGCGGGGCCTCGAGTGCGCCGGGAAGCGGGTAGCCGGTCTCGACCCACCCGGACCCCTGCAGCCCGGCCGAACGCGCCTGCCACGCGGCATCCGTCTCGGACAGGATCGTGAACCAGACGCCGAGGTCGCCGTCGCCGAGCCAGGTGCACGACAACCCGCCGTCGGCGGCGAGCTCGGCGGCGGCCGGACCGAAGGGCTCGGAGCGGTCCGCGCGGTACTCCAGCCCGTCGGCTTCGAGGCGCGCGGCGTCCTCGGTCGCGAGCACGTTCTCGCAGGTGATCTCCTCGCCGGACGACGTGGTCGGCGCGGGCGCCGCGCTCGCGGTCGGGCTCACCGAGCCGGCGGACCCGGACGCGCTCGGGGGCGCACTGCCGGTGGGGCGCGACGCGGGCGGGGCGGGCTCCGCGACGCATCCGGTGAGGAGGCCCAGGACGAGCCCCGCGCCGGCGAGCGCCGGAAGCGACGTTCGGATCATGGCGGTAGCGTACCCGCGGCTCCGGATCGGGCAGGTGAAGCGGTCAGGCGCGGGCGGCGACCGCCTCGTCCTCCTCGGTCGCGACGAGCTGCCCGCAGGCGCCGTCGATCTCCTTGCCGCGCGTGTCGCGGATCGTGGTGGGGATGCCGGCGGCCGTGAGGCGACGCACGAACTCCTGCTGCACGTCGACCTCGGACGCGGTCCAGATCGAGCCGGGCGTCGGGTTCAGTGGAATCGGGTTGACGTGCACCCACCCGTGGCCGCGCTCGTTGAGCTTCTCGGCGAGCAGGTCGGCGCGCCATCCGTGGTCGTTCATGTCCTTGATGAGGGCGTACTCGATCGACACGCGCCGGCCGGTCTTCTCGAAGTACTCGCGTGCGGCATCGAGCGCCTCGTCGACCTTCCAGCGCGAGTTCACCGGGATGAGTTCGTCGCGCAGCCCGTCGTCGGGCGCGTGCAGGCTGAGCGCGAACGTGACGGGCACGTGCTCGTCGGCGAGCTTGCGGATGGCGGGCACGAGGCCGACCGTCGAGACGGTGATGTTGCGGGCCGACATGCCGAGGCCGTTCGGCGCGGGCGCGGCCATGGTGCGCACGGCCCGCATGAGCCGGGCGTAGTTCGCGAGCGGCTCGCCCATTCCCATGAACACGATGTTCGAGACGCGCTCGGGCGTGCCGTCGTCGGCGCGCTTGCCGTGCAGCGCACCCGAGGCGATGACGCGGTTCGCGGCGACGACCTGGTCGAGGATCTCGGCGGCCGACATGTTGCGCGTGAGGCCCGCCTGGCCGGTCGCGCAGAACGGGCAGTTCATGCCGCAGCCGGCCTGGCTCGACACGCACAGCGTGATGCGGCCCGGGTAGCGCATGAGCACCGACTCGACGAGCGCACCGTCGTGCAGCTTCCAGAGGAACTTGATCGTGTCGCCGCGGTCGGTCTCGAGGCGCTTCACCTCGGTGAGCAGCGGCGGCAGCAGCCCGGCGACGAGCTCCTCGCGGCCCTCAGCCGGGAGGTCGGTCATCTCGGCGGGGTCGGTGGTCCAGCGCGTGAAGTAGTGGCGGGCGACCTGCTTGAGCCGGAACGCGGGCACGCCGAGCTCGTCGGCCTTCGCCTTCCACTCCTCGGGTGCGAGGTCGGCGAGGTGGGCGGGCGGCTTGCCGCGCTTCGGCGACGCGAACTGCAGCAGCGGGCGGCCGTCGGCGTCCTTCGCCTGCTGCCATCCCTCGGTCTTCGGCCGCACCTGGCGGGGCTTGGTCGAGCGGATGCCGGTGCTGCGCGTCTCGCGCACGGCGCCGTCGCGCGGGGTCGCCGCCGGCTCCGCGATGCGGGCAGGGGTGTCGGGCGCGTCGGTCGGCATCCCTCCAGCGTACGCGGAGGCGCCCGAGCATCCGCTGGATGCCCGGGCGCCCCGGTCGTGCGTGCCCGCCCGCTACGGCGCGACGGTCCAGGTGGCCGGCGGCTTCACCTGGTCGTACAGCCACGTCTGGAAGAACACGTCGAGGTCCTTGCCCGAGACCTCTTCGTAGATGGCCTGGAAGTCCTCCGACGTGCCCGCCGAGTCGTCGTACCGCTCGAGCCAGAGCTTCGCGGCGTTGAAGAAGGCGGTGTCGCCGACCTCGAGTCGCAGCGCGTGGAGCGTGGCCGCGCCCTTGTCGTAGACCTGCGGGGCGAAGAGACCCATCGGACCCGGATCGCCGATCTGGAAGGCCCAGTACGCCGCGTTGCGCGCCGGGGCGTACCAGTTGTTGTACGCCGTCTGCGCGGTACGGATGCCGCGATGCTCGTTCCACATCCACGTCGCGTACGTCGCCCAACCCTCGTTGAGCCAGATGTCCTGCCACCGCTCCGGGCTCACGGCATTGCCGAACCACTGATGGGCGAGTTCGTGCGCGACGGTGCCCTCGCTGGCCTGCGTGGAGTAGACCGGGCGAGTCTGCGTCTCGAGCGCGTACGCGATCGAGTCGTTGTCGACGATCGAGCCGTACGCCACGAAGGGATATGCGCCGAACTTCGACTCGAAGAAGTCGATCATCGCGACCTGGCGGCCGAGGCTCGCGTTGGTCGTCGTGAGTCGAGTCGAGGTCAGCTTGGTGTCGACCGCGTCGATGATCGGCACGCCGCTCGTCGAGTAGTAGGTGGGACGCAGGTCGAAGTCCCCGACCGAGGCCGTCGTCAGGTAGCTCGCCTGCTGGTCGGGTGCATCCCAGAACCAGGTCGTCCAGCCGTCGGCCGTCTCCTGCGGCTTCGGCTGGATCCCGTTCGCGACCGCGACCTTGCCCGCGGGGACCGTGATGGCGAAGCTGTAGGTCGCCTTGTCGGTCTGGTGGTCGCTCACCGGGTACCACGTCATCGAGCCCTCCGGCTCGCTCGCCACCATCGCGCCATCGCGCATGGTGACCCAGCCGTACAGCGAGTCCTCGATGTCCGTCGGCCGCGTGGTCGCGCCGCCATACTCGATCACGAGCTTCACCGCCTGGCCCGCCTTGATCTTCGGCCGCGGCTGGATCGTGAGCTCCCAGCTTCGTTGCGCGTCGTCCTGCACGTGCCAGTACGCGGCACCGTCGACGACCTGACCGGCCAGGGGCGGCTCGATCCCGGTCGCCGCCTTGCCGTTCACCGTGACCGAGCGGACATCCATTCCCCGCAGATCGAGGTTGAACCGGTCGAGGTCCTGCGTGGCGACGAGGTCGATCGTGGCGACACCGTCGAACTGACCCGACAGCGGCGCGGGGGATGGGGCGGGCGGTGCGTAGCGGATGGCGAGATCGTAGTGCTGGACGTCGTATCCGCCGTTGCCGGCGAAGGGGAAGTACGCGTCGCCGACGCCCGAAGCGCCGGCCGTGTATCGCGGTCCCGCATTGTCGGGACCCTTGCCCGGGGCCGCCGCGGCCGCCGTCGCGCCGAATGCGCCGAGGACCACCATCGCGGCGGTCGCCCCGCCGATCAACCTCATCCTGTGCCGAATCATGCTCACCCTTTCCTGATGCCGGTGGCTGCACCCTATGAGAAAGCGTTTGGCGCGCAACAGACCCCCGAGCGGGGAAGTGCGCAGGTTTCCGGCGTCCTTCAGCGCGTCACGCCTGATCCGTGCGTGGGTGCCGATTCGGACAGCGTTTTCGAAGGGTCAGCTCGCCGGACGGACCCACTGCGCGAAATCGGGCGCGCTGACCCACGTGATCGTCCCGTCGGCGAGCACCACGATCGGGCTCACGCCGCTGCCCGGCTCGGCCGGGCCCGTCCACGCGCCGGCCACGGGCCCGTCGGCCTGCGCATAGCCGGCCTCGGCGAGGGCGGTCGTCCACCCGCCCTCGTCCACGCCGGTCGCGTGGGCGAGGGCCAGCATGATGTCGGTCTGCGGCTTCACCCACGCGCAGGCGATCCCGCCGTCCTCGACGATCCGCTGGGCGACCGGGTCGATCGGGTCGGGATTGCGCGTTTCGAGCCCGTCGGCCTCGAGCTTCGCGTACGCGTCGGGCGCGAGCACGTCCTCGCAGCTCGCGCCGATCGCGGGCTGTTCCGTGGTCGTCGGCTCCGTGGTCGGCTCGGGCGAGGCGGCGGCCGGCGTCGTGGGCGCCGCCGTCTCGGCGGGGTCGTCGCCCGCACAGGCGGCGAGGCCCAGTGAGAGTGCCAGTGCAGCGGATGCCGCGAGCACGCGCGGCGCGAGGGTCCGAGTCATGCGCCTCACCGTATCGCCCGCGCCCCGCACCGACGTCGGTGCGTCCCCGAGAAGTCGGCACCGCGGCATCCGTCGGCTCTAGCTCGCACGAACGCCCCGCCAGCCGCGGCCGCGCAGCGCGCGTTCGAGTTGGTCGAGGGCCCGCTCCATCGGCAGCCGGCGCCCGACCCGGATCACGATCCACCCGTCTGCGGCGAGGTCGTTGAGCCGTTCGACGTCTCGGTGGAACTACGCGTCGTCGCCGCGGTGCTGCTCGCCGTCGTACTCGAGCAGCACCCCGTACGCGCGGAAGACGAGGTCGCCGTGCGCGGTCCACCCCGCGCTCAGCGGGATCGGCGCATTGAGCTCCGGCTCGGGGAAGCCGGCGCGTACCACCTGCAGCCGCAGCCGGGTCTCCCGCGGCGACGCCGCACCCGGCCGGAGGTCGAGCCGTGCCGCATCCCGCGCGCTCGTCCCGCGTCCGCCGCGATGCCGCTCGATCGCCGCGTCGAGCTCGTCGGCCGAGACGAGCGGGCGGGGCCAGCCGAGCAGCCGGTCTCCGGCGGCGACGAGGTCGTCGTGGGACAGCGCGGTCGCGAGCTGGCACCACGAGTCGCACGCCGACACCACGGGGAGCCCGCGGACGGCGCCGACCCGGACCCGATCGGCGCGGAGCCGGTGGCCGACCACGCCCGGCACGCGCGGCTCGCGTCCGCGCAGGGCGGAGACGTGCAGCGGCCCCCGTTCCAGCGCGGACGGCAGCGGCACGCCCCACAGCAGGGCGGCCGTGGCGTGGCTGAACACCTGGGTGACGGGCATGCGGGCGGCGAACGCGGCGCAGCGCTCGGCATGGGTCGCCGGGGGGACGGTGGCGCGTACGCCGTGGAAGGGCGCGGAGAGGTCGAGCGCGCGGAGCCGCCCACGCGGGACGCCGAGCTCATCGGCACGCGGCACCGAGAACGGCACTCGGCGGAGTTGCGGCGGGAGGGGGCGCGCCGGCACCGGACCATGCTGCGCGCCGCGCCCACGGCGCACCGGCGCCGAGGCGCGTGCGGTGGGTCCACTCGCCTCATCGCGGCCTGTGCAGGACCGGTCGCCGCTTCGAACCCCCATCGAGTGTCCAATGGATGCCGCCACGGGAGCGTCGCGGCGACATCCATTGGACACTCGCACGCGAGGGCTGAGGCCCGGCCCGGGGGATGGGGCGCAGGGGGAATGCGGACGGGCGAGGTCGGTTGAGTCACATAGGCTCAACTTTCAGCGTCCCGACTTGACATCGAACGGATGCCGCTGCGAGACTTGAGCGGTCGAGGCTCAAGTCTCGACGAGCAGACTTCGGCCGCGGGCGGGCACCGCCGGGCCGATCGCCGCGGGGCGACATCCGAGAACCCCCCGGCAGAAGGAGAGACACACATGTCACGTGCAGTCGGAATCGACCTGGGGACCACCAACTCGGTCGTGAGCGTCCTCGAGGGCGGCGAGCCCGTCGTCATCGCGAACGCCGAGGGCTTCCGCACCACCCCGTCGGTGGTGGCATTCACGAAGGACGGCGAGGTGCTCGTCGGCGAGACCGCCAAGCGCCAGGCCGTGACCAACGTCGATCGCACCATCTCGTCGGTCAAGCGCCACATGGGCACCGACTGGAAGAAGGAGATCGACGGCAAGACCTACACGCCGCAGGAGATCTCGGCGCGCATCCTGCAGAAGCTGAAGCGCGACGCCGAGCAGTACCTGGGCGACACGGTCACCGACGCGGTCATCACCGTGCCGGCGTACTTCAACGACGCGGAGCGCCAGGCGACCAAGGAGGCCGGTGAGATCGCGGGCCTCAACGTGCTCCGCATCATCAACGAGCCCACCGCCGCCGCGCTCGCGTACGGCCTCGACAAGGGCAAGGAGGACGAGCTCATCCTCGTCTTCGACCTCGGTGGCGGCACGTTCGACGTGTCCCTCCTCGAGGTGGGCAAGGACGACGACTTCTCGACCATCCAGGTCCGTGCGACCGCGGGCGACAACCGCCTCGGCGGCGACGACTGGGACCAGCGCATCGTCGAGCACCTGATCAAGCGCTTCAAGGACTCGACGGGTGTCGACGTCTCGAAGGACAAGATCGCCCTCCAGCGCCTCAAGGAGGCCGCGGAGCAGGCCAAGAAGGAGCTCTCGTCGAGCATGTCGACGAGCATCCAGCTGCCCTACCTCTCGCTCACCGAGAACGGCCCGGCCAACCTCGACGAGACGCTCACGCGCGCTCAGTTCGAGAACATGACGAGCGACCTGCTCGACCGCACGAAGAAGCCGTTCGAGGATGTCATCCGCGAGGCCGGCATCAAGGTGGCCGACATCGCGCACGTCGTGCTCGTCGGCGGTTCGACCCGCATGCCCGCCGTCTCCGAGCTCGTGAAGCAGGAGACCGGCAAGGAGCCCAACAAGGGCGTGAACCCGGACGAGGTCGTCGCCGTCGGCGCCGCTCTCCAGGCCGGCGTCCTCAAGGGCGAGCGCAAGGACGTGCTGCTCATCGACGTCACCCCCCTGAGCCTCGGCATCGAGACCAAGGGCGGCATCATGACCAAGCTCATCGAGCGCAACACGGCCATCCCGACCAAGCGGAGCGAGACCTTCACGACCGCCGACGACAACCAGCCGTCGGTCGCGATCCAGGTGTTCCAGGGCGAGCGCGAGTTCACGCGCGACAACAAGCCGCTCGGCACGTTCGAGCTGACCGGCATCGCCCCGGCTCCCCGCGGCATCCCGCAGGTCGAGGTCACCTTCGACATCGACGCGAACGGCATCGTGCACGTGTCGGCGCGCGACAAGGGCACCGGCAAGGAGCAGTCGATGACCATCACCGGCGGCTCGTCGCTGCCGAAGGAGGACATCGACCGGATGGTGCGCGACGCCGAGGAGCACGCGGCGGAGGACAAGAAGCGCCGCGAGTCGGCCGAGACGCGCAACCAGGCGGAGCAGCTCGTCTACTCGATCGAGAAGCTGATCAAGGACAACGAGGACAAGCTCCCGGCCGACGTGAAGAACGAGGTCCAGGGCGACGTCGACGCGCTGAAGACCGCGCTCGCCGGTGACGACGACGACGCGGTGAAGTCGGCGTTCGACAAGCTGAACCAGTCGCAGGGCAAGCTCGGCGAGGCGATCTACGCGCAGGGCCAGCAGGCCGATGCGACCGCCGGCGCCAACCCCGGTGAGGACGCGAACCCGTCCGGCACCGAGGGCTCCGACCAGTCCGACGAGGACGTGGTCGACGCCGAGGTCATCGACGACGAGGACGAGAAGAAGTAGCCATGGCTGACGAGAACCAGAACCACGACGAGCCGATCATCCGCGACAAGCGGCGGATCGACCCCGAGACGGGTCAGGTTCGCAAGCCCGATGCCGACGCCGGTGCCGAGGGGGCGGGCGAGCAGTCCGCCCCCGAGGCGGGGTCGACGGATGCCGCCGGCACGGCCGAGGGTGCTGCACCCGACGTCTCGGACGTGCTCGACGAGGAGGCCCTCACCGTCGACGACATCCTGAACGCCGCGCAGGCCGAGGTCGACGACCCGTCGGCCGAGCACCTCGCCGACCTGAAGCGGGTCACCGCCGAGTACGCGAACTACCGCAAGCGCACCGAGGCGAACCGCGAGGTCGAGCGGGAGCGGGCGATCGGCGCGGCCGTGGCCGTGCTGCTGCCCGTGCTCGACGACCTCGACCGCGCCGAGAAGCACGGCGACCTCGAGGGCGACACCCCGTTCGCGACGATCGCGGCGAAGCTGCGCGCGTCGGTCGAGAAGCTCGGCCTCACGCCGTTCGGCGAGGTGGGCGAGGCGTTCGACCCGCAGCGGCACGAGGCGATCTTCCAGCAGCACTCCGACGAGGTCGAGGTCGACACGGTCGCCGACGTCGTCGAGACCGGGTACCTGCTCGGCAGCACGCTGCTGCGTGCGGCGAAGGTCGTCGTCAAGACGCCCGCGTAGCGGGGCACCGCTGGTCGAGGAGGCCGCCCGCGGCCGTATCGAGACCGGGTCACCCGATCTCGATACGCGCCGCAGGCGGCGCTACTCGATCACCGATCCGCACTAGATTTCGAGGAAGGAGGCGCCGATGGCCAGCCAGGATTGGTTCGACAAGGACTTCTACGCGATCCTCGGCGTCTCCAAGGACGCCAGCGACGCCGACATCAAGAAGGCCTACCGCAAGCTCGCGCGCAAGTACCACCCCGACCAGAACCCGGGGGATGCCGCCGCCGAGTCGAAGTTCAAGGAGATCAGCGAGGCGCACTCCGTGCTCTCCGATCCCGAGGAACGCAAGGAGTACGACGCGGTCCGCGCGATGGGGCAGGGCGCCCGGTTCACCGCGCCCGGCGCCGGCGGCGCCGGCGGCTTCGAGGACGTCTTCGGCGGCATGTTCGGCGGCCCGGGCGGCCGCGGCACGCGCTACACCACCCAGCAGGGCGCCGGCCAGTACGACGACCTGCTGAGCGGCCTCTTCGGCGGCGGCCGGTTCGGCCAGCCCACCGGCGGCTACGGCGGCTTCGGCGGCCCCACCCGCGGGCGTGACGTGACCGCGTCGACGACGCTCGACTTCGTCACCGCCACCAAGGGCGACCGCATCACGCTGCAGACCGCCGAGGGGCGCGAGATCACCGTCAACGTGCCCGCGGGCGTCGCCGACGGCCAGAAGATCCGGCTGCGCGGCAAGGGCCACCCGTCGCCCGACGGCGGCGAGGCCGGCGACATCGTGCTCACCGTCAAGGTGCGCAAGCACCCGGTGTTCGAACGTGACGGGCTCAACCTCCGCGTCAACGTGCCCGTCACCTTCGTCGAGGCCGCGCTCGGCGCCACCATCCAGGTGCCGACGCTCGGCGGCGAGCCGGTCAAGCTGCGCGTCGCGCCGGGCACTCCGAGCGGCCGCGTGCTGCGCGTGAAGGGTCGCGGCGTCGAGACGAAGAAGGGCACGGGCGACCTCCTCGCCGTCGTGCAGGTCGCCGTGCCGTCGCACCTGTCGAAGGAGGCCGAGGAGAAGCTGCGCGAGTTCGCCGCGCTCCTGCCCGACGAGAATCCCCGCGAGGACCTCCTCGCCAAGGCCCGGGGCCACTGATGCAGGTCGACGGCGAGAGCCCCCTGTTCGTGATCTCGGTCGCGGCCGAGCTCGCCGGCATGCACCCGCAGACGCTCCGCCAGTACGACCGCATGGGGCTCGTGTCCCCGAAGCGCACGGCGGGCAAGTCGCGTCGCTACTCGATGCGGGATGTCGCGCAGCTCCGCGAGATCCAGCAGCTCTCGAGCGAGGGCGTGAGCCTCGAGGGCATCCGCCGCATCCTCGGCCTCGAGAACGAGGTCACCGACCTCCGCCAACGCGTCCGCGAGCTGGAGCGCGCGCTCGCCGATGAGATGCTCAACCGGCCCGGGCGCCGGGTCTTCGCCGCCGGGGCCCACGGCGAGGTCGTCTCGCTCAAGGCCGGCACGCGCGTACGGCGCGAGAACGCCGTCGTCGTGTGGCGGCCGCTCGACCGGAGCTGAGGTCGGCGAGCGGATTATAGGGCGCGGAGCGCCTCGTGTCTCGCCTTTGTCCGAAATCGGATGTTGCACGCACAATGGCCGGGGCTCTCGGAGAGCCCGGGGGAGGGTGTCGTGCACGGGAACCAGCGAGTGGTGCGCGACCTGCGGCGTGCCGCGGTGCGCGGCGAGATCGTCGCCGAGTTCCAGTCGCAGGTCGACGCCCGGGACGGGCGCACGGTGGCGGTCGAAGCGCTGAGCCGGTGGCGCCATCCCCAGCGAGGCGTGCTCGGGCCGCAGCACTTCATCCCGATCGCCGAGGAGACCCGGTCGATGGATGCCATCGGCGACGCCATGCTCCGGTGCGCCTGCCGCTTCGCTGCCGACCTGGCCTCCGCGGGACGACGGATCGAGGTCGCCGTCAACGTCGCCGCCGTGCAGCTCGAGCGGGCCGACTTCGCCGATCGGGTGCTCGACCGGCTGCGGACTGACGGCATCCGCCCCGAGCTGCTCATGCTGGAGCTGACCGAGTCTCGACCGTCGCCCGCCGCCGCGGAAGGCAACCTCCGCCGGGTGCGCGACCACGGGGTCGGAGTCTCGCTCGACGATGTGCGATCCGTCGAGGAGGCCGAACTCCGCGCGGGCGCGCTGCCGATCACCGAGCTCAAGGTGGACCGCTCGCTGATCCAGCACGTCACCGAGGAGCGCACGGAGGTCGCTCGACTGGTGCGCTTCGCCCGCGATCGAGGGCTGCGCACGGTCGCCGAGGGCGTCGAGACCGAGCTGCAATGGGAAGCGGTGCGAGAGTTGGGATTCGACCGGGCCCAGGGGTTCCTGTTCGGCCGACCGTCGACGCCCGAACGGATGACCGCCCGCCTCCGGGCGGAAGCGGGCGGTCCGGCTCAGAGCGAGCTGTAGGGATCCGCGAACTCGTCGGGGTCCTGCCCCGACGACGTCCCGGACGCGTCGCCGGAATCGCCGATGTCGAGCTGGGTCCAGCTCACCGGCATCCCCGGCGAGAAGAGGATGTCGATTCCCGGGCCGCCTCGAAGCGGGGGGATGGTGACGTATCCGCCGCCGCCCTGGATGGCGGCGAGGATCTGCGCGCGAAGCTCATCGATGGGGTCGGGCAGGAAGTAGTCTTTGCCGTCGACCGTCAGCCGGTGGATCTTCAAGGGATGCTCCGTTCTCTCGTTCCGTCGTCGGGGGTGCGGTGTCAGGGTCCGGCGGCGTCGGCCGGCTCGGGCACCCATTGGAGCCCGGCGCGGCTGTTCGCGCTGTCCATCAGCATCTCGAGCCAGGCCCGGTTGAGCTTGGGTGCGCGATTGCCGCTGAAGCGGAAGTGCACCTGCGCTGCGGGGCTGATCCAGATCACGCTGCGGCCGCTGCCGCGCTCCATCCCGTGGCTCCAGGTGAACATGAACTGCTCGCCGCGTTGCAGCTTCGCCGCGATGACGAATTGCAGGTGCGCGAGCGTGCGGTCCTCGATCTCGAACTCCGAGATCCGCTGACCGTAGATCAGGGTGCCCATCCCGTTCCTCCTCCTGTTCGTGTCACGCTCATCGAGCGGGGGTCGCCTCGACGGGCTCGGGGATCAGTCGCAGGCCACCTGCCGAGTTGGCCGCCTTGGTGAGCACCTCGACCCACCGGGGGTTCAGTTCGGCGGGCTCGGCCCGGTCGAACTGGAACGTCATCGGAATGGTGGGGCTGCACCAGACGGAGGTCCTCGGCGGTGTCGCCTCCTCGTCGATCCAGGTGAACGCGAAGTGCTCACCGCGGCGCAGCTTCGACCAGATCGCCACCTGCAGGTGGGCGAGTGTCCGGTCGTCGAACGTCGCCGAGAGCTTCGAGTTGTATTCCAGTGTTCCCATGTCGCCTCCTTCCTAGCGATACATCTCAGGGCGGTACGCAGGTCGTCACCGAACCCGGCGGGCGGGCCGCGCGGTGCGCCGTGAGCGATGGGCCCGACTACACCGTCACCGATGTGACCCGATCGCGGCCGCCGCGCTTCGAGGCGTACATCGCCTCGTCGGCCAGCCGGATCAGCCGTTCGGGTTCCGGCACGTCGGCCGTGTCGTCGGGAGTCCAGGTCGCCACGCCGACGCTCGCTGCGACGCCGTAGCTGGGGGGCACGCTCGTCAACGGACGGCCCACCTCGTGCCGGAACCGCTCCGCGATGACCCCGGCCGCCTCGGCATCCGCGTTCTCGCACACGATCACGAACTCGTCCCCGCCGTACCTCGCCACCGGGTCCGATGCGCGCGCGACCCCGCGGAGCCGCTCGGCGACCTCGACGAGCACCTCGTCGCCCACGCGGTGGCCGAGGGCGTCGTTGACGGCCTTGAAGCCGTCCAGGTCGATGAACACGATCGACAGCGGGCGCGCGTCGCGCCGTGCGCCGGCGAGCGCCTCGTCCAGTCGGATCTGGAGCAGCTTGCGGTTGGCCAGGCCGGTGAGCTGGTCGTGGAGCGCACGATGGGCCAGCTCCTCCTGCAGTCGCACTCGCCGCAGCACCTGGGAGGCCTGACGGGCGAGTGCGGCGTGGATGTCGCGCGTGTCGTCGTCGAAGACCTGGTCGCGCCCGAAGAAGCAGACGACGACGCCATGGGCGCCGGAGTCGCCTCGGAGCGGCGCGATGCTGAGGGCGGCGAGCCGCTGCTCCTGCAGCGCGACGTCGAGATCGGGGCGGATCGTCGCCGCCTGGTCGAGGCTCGCGACCGTGACGACCTCGTCGCCCTCGATCGCCTGCATGGCGAGGTCCATGAGGCCCGCGGAGATGAGTGGGTCCATCTGGACGCCGTCGACGATGAGGTCCCGGCCGTCGCGCTCGCCGGGGAGGAGGACCGCCGCACTCGCGGCGAGCAGTCCCGTGCGCGCGGCGGTGATGAGCGCCTCCCCGAGCTCCTGGACGCTCATGGCGAGGCCGAAGGCGCTCGATGCGTCCTGGAGCACGCGCACGCGTGCTTCGGAGGCCTCGGCCTGGCGGCGGGCCACGAGCAGCTGACGCTCGTAGTCCTGGCGCTCGGTGGCGTCGAAGACGGCGATGCGGATCTCTTCGGCTCGCTCGCCGTGCGCGGGGACGATCACCGCGTTGATGAGCACGGGCAGGTCGCGGAGATCGGCGCAGCGCATCGAGAGCGCGACCTCGCGGACCTCCCCGGAGAGCCGGAGGACGGTGGCGAATCGGGATTCGTAGAAGAGCTGCCCCGCCGTGGTGAGGAGGTCGACGAAGGCGGTGCCGAGCAGCTCGTCCTCGCCGAGTCCGGTCCAGGTCGCGAGGGTCCGGTTCACGCGCGTGATCACGCCGTCGGCCGTGGTCGTCAGGTATCCGCACGGCGCATCGTGGAACAGCTCGACGTACGACTCGTGGAGTTCGTCTTCGCCGCTCCTGGTGGGCGGCGGGCTGGAGGAGATCGTCATCGCAGGAACGCCGTGATCTCCGCGGCGAGCTCCTCGGGCGCCGACAGGTTCGGGCAGTGGCCGGTGGCCGCGAGCTGGACGAACCGGCTTCCGGAGATCTGCTCGTGCACGTACCGGCCCACGGCCGGCGGGGCGATGACGTCCTCGGAGCACTGCAGGACGAGGGTCGGCGTGCGCACCTGCTCGAGGTCCCGTCGGTTGTCGGAGAGGAAGGTGACCCGAGCGAACTGGCTCGCGATGCGCGGATCGACGCTGCAGAAGCTCTCGGTGAGGTCGGAGCCCAGCTCCGGCCGAGCGGGGTTGCCCATGATGAGCGGAGCCATCGTCTCGGACCATCCGAGGTAGTTCGCGTCGAGGGCGTCGAGCAGCCCTTCGATGTCCGCGTGGCTGAAGCCGCCGGTGTAGTCGTCGTCGTCGAGGTATCGGGGAGACGGACCGACGAGCACGAGCGCGCCGAACCTCGACGGGTCGACGTTCGAGGCCAGGACCCCCACCATCGCGGCGACGGAGTGCCCGACGAACACCGCATCGTGCAGGTCGAGGGCGTCGAGGATCTCCAGGAGGTCGTCGGCGTAGCCGTGGAGGGAGTCGTAGCGCGCCGGGTCGTACGCGCCGAGGTCGGACGCGCCCGATCCCACGGCGTCGAACAGCACGACCCGGTGGTCGGACTCGAACCGCGGCGCGACGGCGTGCCACACCTCCTGGCTGCAACCGAACCCGTGCGCGAACACGATCGGCCGCCCTGCCGGGTCGCCGGTGACGGTGACGTTGTTGCGTCGGAGCACCTGCGACCGGGCGGCGCTGGCAATCGTGCTCATGGTGCTCCTGATCGGCGCGGGGTTCGGGTTCCGCGGACGCGACGGCGCCTCGGTGGCATCCTGCCCGGACTCTATCCCGCCATGAGCCGCCCGACATAGTTTGGACGGTTCGGTCAAGGGGGATTGACGAGGGTCGCCGCGAGCGGGTATGTGGCGGGCGCGGCGGGCATGACGAACTCGGATCGGGTCCGCCCGGTCGACGGCCCTCCTCAGCCCGGAACCGGCCCGAAGCCCTCGCTGTCGAGGTCCCGCGCCCGCTCCTGCGCGACGACCGCCTCGCGGTCCGACAGGCGTCGCAGTCCGGCGAGGGGCTGCGCCATCCGGTGGTTGCCGCGCAGGTGCGGTTCGGCCCGGTCGAGGAACGCCCAGTACCCGGCGGTGACCGGGCACGCGTCGGGGCCGAGGCGCACCTTGGGGTCGAATCGGCATCCGCCGCAGTAGTCGGTCATCTTCGAGACGTACGCGCCACCGGCCGCGTAGGGCTTCGTCGCGACGAGGCCGCCGTCGGCGTGCTGCGACATCCCGACCACGTTCGCGGGCATGACCCAGGGGGTGCCGTCGACGAACGCGCCGGCGAACCAGTCGGTGAGCTCGGCCGGATCGACCGCGCGCTGCAGCGCCCAGTTCCCGAGCACCATGAGCCGCTGGATGTGGTGCGCCCAGCCGTGCGCGCGCACGTCGTCGAGCGTGTGCCGGATGCAGGCGGCGTCCACGCCGGCCGTGTCGAGGGTCGCGAACGGGCGGGGCACCGGTCGGGTCGCCTCGAGGCGGTTGTGGGCGCGCCGGTAGCCGGGCCCGAGGTGCCAGTAGAGGTGCCACATCCAGTCGCGCCATCCGATCACCTGCCGCACGAAGCCCTCGACGCTCTGCAACGGCGCACGGCCGGCGGCGTGCTCGGCGGCGACGCGCTCGGCGAGCGCGAGCGGGTCGATCAGGCCCAGGTTGAGCGGCACGCTGAGCAGCGAGTGCGCCATGACCCAGTCGTGGGTGAGCACCGCGTCCTCGTACGGGCCGAAGTCGCCGAGGCGCGTCTCGATGAAGTCGGCGATCGCGTGCTCGACCTCCTCCTCGGTGACGGCGAAGCGGCGCGGGCCGTCGTCGCCGATGAGCTGCACGCGTCCGTCGGCCTGCCAGCGATCGAGGTCGCGGCGCACCTCGCGGTCGATCTCGTCCTCCTCGGGCCACCACGGCTCCGGCAGGCCCAGCGTGACCGCTCCCCTCGGCGGCGGCTGCCGGTTCTCGCGGTCGAGGTTGAAGCGGCCGCCCTCCGGCTCGGGTCCGCGCATCAGGATCCCGGTGCGCTCGCGCGTCCACCGGTAGAAGTCCTCCATGCGCGGGCGACGGCCCTCGCGACCCGCCATCCACTCGGCGAAGTCCGCCTCCGAGGTGACGAAGCCCCGGCTCGGCAGCATCCGGATGCCACGGCGCCGGAGCGCCGCCCGCGCCGCCCACGACACCGGCGCGACCGCCTCGAGGTCGTCGCGCCCGTCGACGGCGTCGCCGAACCGCTCCACCTGCCGGAACTCGACGCGGTCGCCGAGCTCCGCCGCCCGGTGCCGGATCGCGGAGAGGTACAGGTGCGCCTTCTGCCGGTGCATCGGCCGGCGGCCGAACGCCGCGCGGGCCTCGACGAGCAGCATCCGCCCGCCGTCGTCGAACTGCGACCCGAGCTGCTCCGCGAAGATCCAGCGCACGGGCATGGGGGCTCAGCGACCCCAGGCCGACGGCGGGGCCGGCACGACGGGCACCGGCGAGGTCGACCACCACGTGCCGTACCCGTAGTGGCTCTCGGCCCAGGGCGACGCCCAGACCGCCCGCGCCGCGGCATCCGCTGACGTGCCGGCCTCGAGGGCGGCGACGATGTCGGCGTAGAACGTGCGCTTCTGCAGGTTGGATGCCGCGTACCGGGCGGCGTCGACGAGGGTCGTGTAGCTGCCCAGGCCGCTTCCGCCGCCCGATCCGTACCCGTTGTTCAGCGGGTTGTTGCGGTTCCACCAGTTGTCGGGGCCGTTCTCCTCGCGCATCCACTCGACCATGAACCGCACGTTCTCGTCGGTCACCGGCCAGTCGCCGAACACGAGCACGAGCTTCGCCCAGTCGTAGTTGGTGCCGGATGCCACGAGCGTCTCCGGTCCGGTCGCCGTGATGTAGCGCTCGCGCGACACCCCGGCCACGCTGAGGTCGCCGGGGACGGCGACCTCCTGCACCTCGCCCCGGAACGGGGAGACGGAACCGGCGGCCGCGTCGGCGAGCGCCACCGACGGGCGCGGGAGCGGGGCGAGCGCGACCGTGGCGAGCAGGCCGCCCACCGCGACCGCGGCGACGAGCGCCGCGACGCTGCGTCGCCTGGCGAGTCGACGCGACCCCCGCTCGGTGCGGGTCGCGCGACGCCGACCCTCGGGCGCACGTGACGGGCGCCGCGCGGGCGTTCGAACCGCCGCGCGGCGCTCCCCCAGGTGCTGCGCCGAATGTCGCATTGCGGGCTGAGGGTAGCAAACCCGGCTGGGCGCCGTCAGCGCCGACGTCGAACCGCGGCCCGTCGGGCCCAGATGACGACCGGCACGAGCAGCAGCGACAGGAGCCCGCCGACGACCGACAGCGTCGCGTAGTCGGTGGCCGCGAGCACCAGGCCGGACAGGGCGCTCGCGCCGGCGCCGGACAGCGCGATGAGCACGTCGATCGACCCCTGCGTCTTCGCGCGGTGGGAGGGCGAGGTGGCATCGACGACGAGCGCGGTGCCCGAGATGAGGCCGAAGTTCCAGCCGAGGCCGAGGAGCGTCAGCGCGACGATCAGGAGTCCGAGGGAGTCGCTCGGTGCGAGGGCGGCGACCCCGCCCGCGAGCAGCATCGTGACCGCCGCCGCGACGGCCATCGGGATGCGGCCGATGCGGTCGACGAGGACGCCGGTCACGAGGGACGGCAGGTACATGGCGCCGATGTGGATGCCGATCACCAGCCCGACGGCCGAGAGGGCGTGGTCGTGTCCGCGCATGTGCACGGGCGTCATGGTCATGATCGCGACCATGGTGGCCTGCGTGAGGATCATGATCGTCGCGCCGAGCACGACGCCCGGTGCGAAGCGGTCGCCCCGGGCGGGGGCGGACGGCTCCGGCTGCGACGCGGCGGACGCGCCGGGCTGAGCGGGCTCGGCGGGGGTCGGGACCTCGGGGGCGACGGCGGGCGGGAGCCCGGGCGCGTGATCGAGGTGCTGCGCCACGAGGAACGGGTCGGGCCGCAGCAGCAGGAACAGGACGCTGCCCGCACCGAGGTAGGCGGCTGCGGCGAGCAGGAAGGGCCCGGCGAGCGGGGGGATGCCCAGGGAGAGGGCGAGCGCGCCGAGCGGCTCGACCAGGTTCGGGCCCGCGACCGCACCGAGCGTGGTCGAGACCATCGCGATGCTCACGGCGGTGCCGCGCTGCGTCGGCAGGGCGAGGTCGGTGCCCGCGTACCGGGCTTGCAGGTTCGTGGCCGTGCCGGCACCGTAGACGAACAGCGAGGCGAACAGCAGCGGCACGTTGCCCGACACCGCGGCGGCGACCACGCCGATCGCGCCGGCGCCACCTGCGGCGAACCCGAGGCCGAGGCCGGTCCGGCGGCCCCACCGCTGGGTGACGCGGCCGACGAGGAAGGCCGCGAGCGCGGATCCGAGCGTGAACAGCGCCGCGGGGGCGCCGGTGAGGCTGTCGGAGCCGAGCAGGTCGCGCGCGAGCAGCGCGCCGACCGTGATGCCGGCCGCGAGACCGGCGCCGCCCAGCACCTGGCTCGCGACGACGACGGCGAGCGTGCGACGCTGCACGCGGCGCCGAACGGCCTCGTCGGCGCCGATCGCGCGGGCGAGGCCGGCGAGGTCGGTGGCGGGCATACGGCGAGCGTACTCGCGCGCACGCGCGAAGGGCGCGGACCGAGGGGTCTCGGTCCGCGCCCTCCGGATGGGCTCGACGGCCGGTCTCGGCCCGCGCCCTTCGGGTGCTACCCGACCACCGTGCCGCCGATGGCGAGCCACCACGACTCGTCGGCGAAGTCGGCCGGGTCGATGACGCCGCGCTCCTGCGCCCAGTCGATGAGCAGCTGGCGGATCTCCTTCTGCTCGTCGTAGACGACCGGGGCCGAGGCGATGTGCGGGAACCCGCCGCCGCCGGAGCGGCGGTAGTTGTTCACGGCGACCACGACCTCCTGGTCGTCGGCGAGCGGCGTGCCGTCGGCCAGGACCAGCCCCTCGATGCGCGACCCGACCGGCTGCGACAGGTCGATCTCGTACTCGACGCCCGCGATGATGTCGAGGTTGTAGTCGGGGGTGCCGCCCGCGGCGGTGTGCGCCTCGGGGTCGAACGTGCCGCCGACGGGCACCTGCGCGTAGTACTTCGCCGAGTACTCGAGGTAGTCCTTCACCTGCGCACCGGTCATCGTGACGGCCTGCAGCGTGTTGTCGTAGATGTAGAGGCCGGCGATGTCCCGCACGGTGACGTCGCCCTGCGGGAAGACGGCGGTGCGGCTGAACGGCGCGGCGATCGACAGCACGGGCAGGTCGGCGTAGGCCGTGCCCGCGAGCGAGCCCGCCACGGCATCCGTCTGCACCTGCTGGATGAAGTCGATGATCGCCGTGTCCTCGTACCTCGAGGTGACCGCCGACAGCTCCTCGGTCGAGCGCGCGACGACCTGGTTCACGTACGCGACGGTCGTGGCGTGCTGGTCGGCGACGAGGTCGACGATCGCAGGGGACTCCGGGTAGGCCGCCGTGCGGATCGCGGACGCCTCGGCGTCGGCGACATCCCACTTGCCCTTGACCTTCTCGAGCGAGAGGTCGACGCGCGAGACGGTGGAGCCCCAGCGGTAGGGCTGGGTGAGCAGCACCTCGTCGCCGGTGACCTCGTTCACGACGACCTCGCTCGGCTTGTCGAGGTGCGAGTGGCCGACGACCACGACGTCGATGCCGGGCACCTCGCGGGCGATGTCGGCCGTCGCGTTCTCGGGCGGCGCGATCGACTCGTCGTACGACGAGCCGCCCGTGCCGGCGTGCGAGAGCACCACCACCACGTCGGCGCCCGCCGCGCGGACCTTCGGCACCCACTCCTCGGCGGCGTCGACCATGTCGCGGAACTCGAGCTCGCCCTCGACGTTCGCCTTGTCCCAGATCGCCGAGCCGGGCGTGGTGAGGCCGAGGATGCCGACCTTGACGGGCTTGTGCCCCTTCACCTTCTTGGTGACGAGCGTGTACGGGTCGAACGCGGGCTCGCCGGTCTCGGCGTCGAGCACGTTCGCGCCCAGCAGCGGGAACCCGAGGTCGTCCTCGTACGCGGCCAGCAGGTCGAGCCCGTAGTTGAACTCGTGGTTGCCGACCACCTGGGCGTCGTAGCCGATGGCGGCGTACGCGGCCGCCATCGGGTGGTCGGCGCCGGTCTCCTGCACGGGCTCCTGCACCGCGTAGTAGTAGCTGAGCGGCGTGCCCTGGATGGCGTCGCCGTTGTCGACCACGAGGAGGCGCTCGTCGCCGACCTCGGCGCGGACCTCGTCGACGACCGAGGCGACCTTGGCGAGGCCGACGGAGTCGCCGGCGCGGTCGCTGTAGGCGCGGTCGCTGAAGTAGTCCCAGTTCAGGACGCGCCCGTGCAGGTCGGTGGTCGCGAGCAGGGTGAGGTCGAGTTCGTTCGCGGTGTTCGGTGCGGCGGCGGCGGGAAGGGCGGCGCCACCGCCGAGGAGCAGGGCGGCGGTCGCCGCAGCCCCCAGGAGTCGGGTCTTCACGTGTCGGGATTCCTCTCGAGGTGGTTCGTTCAGGGCGGCGGCCCGCCCGGGCACACGCTAGGCCACGTGGGTTCCCTGCGCGTGAACCGCCGTCGACCGATGCGCGTCGGGCGATCATCGCCCCGACCACCGACGTCGCGGAAGATCTTGACGCCCTCGGCCCCGGTCGGGTACGCCGCCCCAGTACCTCGCGGTGCCCGACCGGGTCAATCCCGTACCGCGGCGAAGTCCGGCGTGGCTACCGTGACGCATGACCGACCTGATGGATGCGGCGGCGCGGACCCGGCGGTTCGTGGAGGGGCGGCGAGCTGCATTCGCGGAGGAACTCGCCGAGTGGGTGCGCATCCCCTCGGTGGCCGGCGATCCGGACCGGGCCGATGCGATGCGCTGGTCGGCGGCGCACCTCGCGGCCCGGATGCGCGCGGTCGGCTTCCCCCGCGTCGAGGTCTGGCCGCAGGGCGACACCGTCGCGGTCTACGGCGAGTGGATGCCGCATCCGGGCGCCCCGACGGTGCTCGTCTACAGCCACCACGACGTCCGCACGGTGCACGCCGAGGACTGGCAGGAGACCGCGCCGTTCGAACCGGCGGTCCGCGACGGCGTGATGTTCGGCCGCGGTGCGTCCGACGCCAAGGGCCAGGTCGCGGCGCACCTGCTGGCCCTCGCGGCGCACGTCGCGGTCGACGGGGGCCCGGCGGTGAACGTGCGGTTCCTGATCGACGGCGAGGAGGAGCTCGGTTCGCCCCACCTCGCCGATCTGCTCGAGGCCCACCGCGACGACGTCACAGCCGACCTCGTGCTGTACTCCGACACCCTGCTCGCCGACGCCGACCGGCCGGCCCTGTGCACGAGCGTGCGGGGGATGATCGGGGCGACGCTCACGGTCCACGGGCCGCTGGTCGACGTGCACAGCGGCACCGTCTCGGGCGCCGCCCCCAATCCGATCCACGACCTCGCGGCGGTCATCGCCGACCTCCACGACGACGAGGGCCGCATCGTCGTCCCTGGCATCGGCGACGTCGCCTCGCCCGACGACCGCGACCGCGACGAGTTCGACGGCCTCGCGCTCGAACCGGAGGACTGGGCGGAACGGACCGAGACGGCCCGCGTGGTCGGCGACGGCGGCCACTCCCTGCCCGAGCGACTGTGGGCGCGTCCGGCCATCGAGGTGATCAGCATCACCGGAGGCGACACGGAGGGCCTGCCGCGGTCGGTCATCCCCGCGACCGCGACCGCCGACCTCAGCATCCGGCTCGTCGGCGACCAGGACCCGCAGGCCGTGGCCGAGCACCTCGAGGCGTGGATGGCCGACCGGCTGCGCGGCATCCGCTACGACTTGGAGTTCGACCACCTCACCGCGGAGGCGCCGTACCGGACGCCCGAGCACCCGGCGCTGGACGCGCTCGCGGCGGCCATGGCGGTCGGCTTCGAGGTCGAGCCGGACGAGGTGGGTCGCATGGGCAACGGCGGTGGCGGCCCGGCGACGCTGCTCGCGCGGACGACCGGGGCGCCGCTCGTGTTCTTCGGCACCGGCCTGCCGAGCGACCGGTGGCATGCGCCCGACGAGCACGTGCGGATGGACGTGCTCGAGCGCGGCGCGCTCACCCTGGCCGAGTTCTGGCGCCGAGCGCCCGGCGCCCTCGAGGGGGCGCCGGGCGCGAGCGGCCCCTCGGGGGGCTAGCGGCGGTCGGCGACGCCGGGCCGGCGCGCGCCCGTGCGGTTGCGCGTGAGCAGCACGCCCAGCGCGATCATGCCGACGGCGAGCACGAAGTGCAGCCAGTCGTCGGCGTCGTTCATCGGCACGAAGTTCGCGGCGCTGTCCTCGGCGACCAGCAGGCCGTAGAGCCAGAGCAGCGCGTACACGGCGCCGCCCCAGATGAGGAAGTTCTTCGAGCCGCTGTACGAGCGCGCGAGCAGGACGCCCGCCACTCCGAACAGCAGGTGGACGATGTTGTGCAGGATCGAGACCTGGAAGATCCCCAGGAGCAGGGCCTCGGAGTGGTGCCCGGCGAACTGCATCTGGTCCACGTTCGTCGTGATGCCGGGGATGAACCCGAGGATCCCGACGACGAGGAACACGATTCCCACGATCAGTGCGGCCTTCTGGACCGGTGTCTCCGCGTAGCGGACCCCGGTGCGGTCATTGACGGTCATGATGCCTCCTTCATTGCCGCGATCCTCCCGGCCCCGCGCCCGGCGCCGACAGGGGGTTGACGCCACGGGTGCCGCGGTCGCCGGGGCTACGATTCGGTGTGGCCATCGACCTCGACGCCCTCCGGCGCGCCCCCGACCTCGAGGGGCCGAACCTCGTGGCAGCGGATGCCGCGGACCGGCTGATCCTCGACGAGGCCGTCGACGCGCTCGCCGCGGCGGCCGGGATCCCGGGTGCCGTCGTGGTGATCGACGACGCGTACGGCGCCCTCGCCCTCGGCGCGGTCGACGCCGGCGCGCACGAGGTCCGCGTGCACCAGGACCCGATCACGGGCGAACGGGCGCTCGCCGCGAACGCCCGGCGGCTCGGCGTGCCCGACTCCGACCGGCCGCGCAGCCTGCCGCTCTCGCCCGAGCTGGTCGCGGGCGCGCGGGTCGTGCTCATGCGGCTGCCGAGGTCGCTCGACCGGCTCGACGAGGTCGCGGCGACGATCGCGCTCGGCGCGGCGCCCGACGTGCGGGTGTTCGCGGGCGGCCGCATCAAGCACATGTCGCTCGCCATGAACGAAGTGCTCGGTCGCCGCTTCGTGCGGGTCGACGTCTCCCACGCCCGGCAGAAGTCGCGCGTCCTCGTCGCCTCGGGCATCGGCGCGCGTCCCGCCGAACCCCTCCGGCCCGCACAGCGGCGCGACGACGAGCTCGGACTCACGGTCGTCGCCCGCGGTGGCGTGTTCGCCGGCACGTCGGTCGACATCGGCACCCGGTTCCTGCTCGGGGTCCTCGGCGATGCGGTCCCGGATGCCGCGAGCGCGGTCGACCTCGCCTGCGGGTCGGGCGTCGTCGCGGCGTGGCTCGCGCGCGAGCGACCCGGACTCGTGGTGCACGCATCGGACCGGAGCGCCGCGGCCGCGGCATCCGCTGCCCTGACCGCCGCGGCGAACGGCGTCGACGACCACGTTCGCGTGACCCGAGCCGACGGCCTCGAGCACCTGCCCGACGCGAGCGAGCGCCTCGTGGTGCTGAACCCGCCGTTCCACTCGGATGCCGCCGTGCACACCGGCATCGCCGCGCACCTCTTCGCCGAGGCGGCGCGCGTGCTCGAGCCCGACGGCGAGCTGTGGTGCGTGTGGAACTCGCACCTGCGGTACCGGTCGCTGCTCGAGCGGACCGTCGGCCCGACGCGCCAGGTCGAGCGCAACGCGAAGTTCACGGTCACCGCCTCCGTGCGCTGAGGTCGCCGACCGGCCGACAGGGGGTGCGGTCGAGCGCCGGTCGTGCCACTCTCGAAGGGTGACCACCACGGCGTCGCGAAGCCGTCGTCGTCTCCCGACGGGGACGGTCACCTTCCTGTTCACGGATGTCGAGGGATCGACCCGCCTGCTGGAAGCGGCCGCCGATCGGTGGCCGGCGTTGCTCGCCGACCACGACCGGCTGGTCCGCGACGCCATCACGCGGCACGACGGCGTCGTCGTGAAGACCGAGGGCGACGGATTCTTCGCGGCGTTCGCCTCGGCCGCCGACGCCGTGTCCGCCGCCGCCGACGCCCAGCGGGCCATCACCGGGCACGACTGGCCCGCGGGACTCGCGCCGAGGGTGCGGATGGGACTGCACACCGGGCTCGGCCTCCTCGGCGGCGACGACTACGTGGGCATCGACGTCCACCGCGCCGCCCGCATCAGCGCCGCGGCGCACGGCGGCCAGGTCGTGATGTCGGCCCCCACGGCCGCGCTCGTCGACCACGACCTGCCGGACGGCGTGGCGATGCGCGACCTCGGCCGACACCAGCTCCGGGGCCTCTCCCGGGCCGAGCGCATCTTCCAGCTCGACGTCGAGGGACTCGAGCACGACTTCCCGGCGCTGCGGTCGCTCGAGAGCGTGCCGAACAACCTGCCCGTGCAGGTCACCCACTTCGTCGGCCGTCGCCGCGAGAGCGCCCGCGTGCGCGAGCTGCTCGAGTCCTCGCGCGTCGTCACGATCACCGGGACGGGCGGCACCGGCAAGACCCGCCTCGCCCTGCAGGTCGGCGCGGAGATCGGAGCGCGCTTCCGCGACGGCGTCTACTTCGTCGACCTCGCGCCGGTCGACGACCCCGACGTCGTCCCCTCCCAGGTGCTGCGCGCGCTCGGCGAGGACTCCGCACCTGGGAACCGGCTGCCCAGGGACGCGCTCCTCGACCGGCTCGCCGACCGGGAGGTGCTGCTCATCCTCGACAACTTCGAGCAGGTGATCGCCGCGGCATCCGTCGTGGCCGACCTCGTGACCGCGTCGCCGAGGTCCCGCTTCCTCGTCACGTCGCGCGGTCCGCTCCGCATCGCCGCCGAGCAGGAGATGCCCCTCGAGCCCATGCAGCTGCCCGACCGGCACGACGCGGTGGGCGCCGCCGAGTCCGACGCGGTGGCGCTGTTCCTCGATCGCGCGATGGCCGTGCGCCCGGACTTCGCGGTGACGCCGGAGAACGTCGAGGCCGTCACCGAGCTCGTCCGCGGCCTCGACGGCCTCCCGCTCGCGATCGAGCTCGTCGCGTCCCGGGTCCGGCTCCTGCCGGTGCCCGAGATCCTCGCCCGCCTCGACCCGGCCAGGCCCGGCACCGGCACGATCGACCTGCCGGAGCGCCAGCGCACGATCGAGGGCGCGATCGCGTGGAGCCACGACCTGCTCGACCCGCCCGTGCGGGAGCTCTTCGCGAGGCTCGGCGTGTTCGCGGGCGGCGCCGACCTCGAGCAGATCGAGCGGGTGTGCGACGACGTCGACGTCGACCTGCTGAGCGGCTTGGCCGAGCTCGTCGACCAGGGCCTGCTTCGACAGGTGGCCGCGCCCGGCGGTCGCGCCCGCTTCCGGACGCTGCACGTCATCCGCGAGGTCGCCCTGCTCAAGCTCGAGGCGAGCGGGACGGGCGAGGCCATCCACCGTCGGCACCTCCAGGCGTACGTCGACTGGGCGGAGGAGGTCGCCGCCCACGTGCTGGGGGAGGACCGTTCGGCGTGGCTCGACCGGTTCGACGCCGACCACGACAACGTGCGCACGGCACTGGACTGGGCCGCCGTTCACGGCGAGACCGACCTCGCCCTCCGGCTCGCGGCAGCCTCGTGGCGGTTCTGGCAGTCGCGCGGCCACCTCTATGAGGGTCGGAGCCGGCTCGAGACGGTCGTCTCGCTCCCGGGCGGCGAACCCCGGAATCGGGCGCGAGCGCTCGAGGCCCTCGGCGGCGTCTACTGGTGGCAGGGCGAGATCGACCGCTGCGTCGGGCCGTACCGCGAGGCCCTCGCGATCCAGCGGGAGTTCGGCGGCCCCGCCGAGATCGCCAACGCCATCTACAACGCCGCGATCGGGCAGTCCGTGGCCGCCGCCTCCACGGGCGCGACGGAGGAGGTCCGGCGCGAGGTGTTCGCCCTCTACGACGAGGGGGAGGCCATCTACCGCGGGCTCGGCGACGAGGACGGCCTCGGCAACATCGCCTGGGGATTGGGCCAGGCCGTCGCCGACTTCGACGACGACCAGGCGCGCGCGCTCCGGCTCTTCCACGAGAGCATCGAGCACTACCGGCATGCGGGCGACGAGTTCGGCATGGGCTGGGGCATGTTCGAGGTCGCCGTCTTCAGTGCCCGGGTGGACGACCTCGAGACGGCATGGGAGTACCTCGAGCACGGGCTCGAGCTCTTCGCGCCGCACCGCGACGTCTCCGCGGTCGTGATGTTCCTCTCGCTCGCAGCCGCGCTCGCGCAGGCGGCCGACGACGAGGAGCGCGCGGCTCGACTCCTGGGTGCGGCGCGCGGACTCAGGAACTCCTCGGGCACGAGGATCGTGGACCACGAGGTGACCCGCATCCGCGGCCTCTCGATCGACGAGCTCGACCCCACGCGCCCGGACCTGGCGCCGCTGTACCGGGCGGGCATGGAGATGAGCCTCGAGGAGGCCGTCGCGGCGGCGCTGGGCCCGACGGGGGACGTGCGATCGGCCCCGGGTCCGTGACAGTCTGGAAGGGTGTCGTCCACGATCGAGCAGCTCGACGCCGACCTCGTCACCGATGAGGTCGTGCGGCCCGACGTGCCGTGGCAGACCATCGTGTGGGACGACCCGGTCAACCTCATGACCTACGTCACGTACGTGTTCCGCAGCTACTTCGGCTACCCGCGCGAGGAGGCCGAGCGGCTCATGCTGCAGGTGCACCACGAGGGCAGGGCGGTCGTCTCCACGGGCAACCGCGAGGCGATGGAACGCCACGTGCACGCCATGCACGGCTACGGACTCCAGGCGACGGTGTCGAGGGCCGAACCGTGATCGTGGCCGGCCGCGAGGGCGGCGCCGATGGCGTCCGCATCGTCCTCGAGACCGAGGAGGCGATGCTCCTGTCCGAGCTCGCCGACCAGGTCGACTCCGTGCTGCTCCTCGGCGGCGACGACGACCCGGCGCTCGACCGACTGTTCCCCTCGGCGTACCGCGACGACGAGGCCGCCGCGCGCGACTTCGAGCGCTATACGCGCGACAGCCTCGTCGACGGCAAGCGCCAGGCGGCGCAGGCGGTGCGGGATGCCACGGCCGTGCGCCGTGGGGAGGGCGTCGTCGAGATCGAACTCGACCAGGCGCAGGCGTGGGGCTGGCTGACGTTCCTCACCGACCTGCGGCTGATCCTCGCCGAGCGGGTCGGAGCGACCGACCCCGAGGAGGCCGAGCCCGCCGACGAGGAGCGCGACGACTACCTGCGCGCCGCGTACGAGTGGGCCGGCGTGGTGCAGGGATCGATGCTCGAAGTGCTCGACCCCATCGGCCGGTAACTGGCAGGCTGGTTCCGCGAGCCGCGGGCACGCGCCGGGGGACGGCGGGCCGCGGCCGCTGAGCGGAGGCGAGCATGTCCCAGCCGGCGTCCATCATCGGCATCCTGCGCGAGCCGACCCGCACGACCGAGTCGATCGAGTCGTCGGCGCTGATCGTCGGCGCGGCGGTGTTCGTCGTCGCCGCGCCGCTCGGGCTGCTGCTGTTCTGGGGCGACTCGCTGCCGATCGCGGGTCGGGGCTCGCTCGGCATGGCGGTCGCGCTGGGCGCGGCGGTCGCCGCGGCCCTCGCCTTCGTCGCGGGGCGGCTCGTGCTGCGACGGCGGTTCGGCGCGGCATCCGCCGTCGATGCCGACACCGGCGGCACCAGGGCCCCGGCCGGCTCGCCCGGCGCACCCGACCACCCCGGGCCGCGACTGCACTGGTTCGACGTGGCAGCCCTCTCGCTCGCCCACGCGGTGATCGCGCTGCTGGGGTGGACGGGCCTCGCCGACGTGCTCGAGCAGAGCTTCCGCGGCGCCGTGGTGTTCACGATCCCGGGTGCCCTGCTGTTCGGCGTCGCGCTCGCCGTGACCGCCTACGTGTGCTTCCTGTCGTCGGTGCGGATGACGCCCATGCTGCTGTCGATCGTGCTCGCGGTGTTCCTCGTCGTCGGCGTCATCACCGCCATGCTGAGCGCGAGCGACCCGCTGTGGTGGCAGGAGAACCTCAGCGCGCTCGGCATGACCGACGACCTGTCGGCGTTCGCCTTCAACCTCACGCTCATCATCGCCGGGGCGATCGTGACGATCGTCGCGCGCTACGCCACCGCCGGGCTGCCCGCGGGCACCGACCGGGAGCGCCGCGGGCGCGACGTGGTGCGCTGGGGGCTCGTGCTCATCGGCATCCTGCTGGCGCTCGTGGGCGTGTTCCCCGTCGACCGCTTCTTCCTCATCCACAACACCGTCGCGACCGGCATGGCCGTGGTCTACGCGGTGATGGTCATCGGCCTGCCGCGGTTCCTGCCGTCGATGCCGCGCGTCTTCGTCGTGCTCGGCTGGGTCTACGTCGCCGTGATCGTGCTGCTCGGCATCTTCTTCGCGATCGGCTACTACAACCTGACCGCGGTCGAGCTGGTCGCGGGCGTGCTCATCTTCAGCTGGATCATCCTGTTCCTCCGCAACACCGGCCCGGCCGGTCCGCGCCGGGTGGTCGCGGTCACCGCCTGACGCACGCACACGCAACGCGGCCGGGTGCTTCCGCACCCGGCCGCGCCGTTCGGGTCCCGGTCAGGAGTGGGCGAGGGCCTTCGCCTTGAGCGACTCGAACTCCTCGGGCGTGATCGTGCCGGCGTCGAGGAGGGCCTTGGCCTTGGCGATCTCGTCGGCCGGGCTGTGGGCCCCGGCCGTCTGCCGGATGTACTGGTCGGTGGCGGCCTGCACCTCCGAGGCCTGCTTGGCCGAGCGGCGGGCCATGCCGTCGCCACGGGCGATGAGGTAGGCGAGCGCGGTCAGGAACGGCATGAAGACGAGGAAGATGATCCAGATCGCCTTCACCCATCCGTTCAGTTCGTGGTCGCGGAAGAGGTCGCCGATGATCGCGAAGAGCGCGAACAGGTAGGCGATGAATGCGAAGCTCCAGAAGAAGATCCACACGAAGTTCCAGAAGTTGCTCCAGAAGTCCACGGGGTGCGCCTTTCTCTCGGTCAGGAGGGACTGAAGACCTGCTCCCTCGAGCGTCACACTACTCAGCAGCCCACGACGCTCCGGGACTTTCGGCACGCGGGTCTCCGGCCCCCCTCTAGGGTGGTTTCGTGGACGCCAGGGGCGCTCCGGCGCAGCCGTCACCGAGCACGCGCAGCATGCTCACGCTGATCGCGGTCGTGGCGGTGCTCGCCGCGCTGTGGTTCGCGCGCGAGATCGTGGCGCCCCTCGCGCTCGCCGCCGTGCTGGTGATCATCGTCCACCCCATCCGCCATCCGCTCGAGCGCCGGGGCTGGCCGCACTGGCTCGCGACCACTGCGGTGGTCGGGGTCGCGTACCTGATCCTGGCCGCCCTCGCGGCCCTCCTGGTGTTCGCCGGCTTCGAATTCGGCGTGCTCGTGACCGACGTGCTCGACGAGTTGGAGGCCGCCGCGGCATCCTTCGCCGGATGGCTCTCGGCGATCGGCCTGAGCGGGCAGGTGACGGATGCCGCGGCATCCGCCCTCGACCCGTCGGCGCTGCTCGACCTCGCGTCGCGCGTCAGCGCCTGGCTGGTCGGCTTCGCCACCGCGGCCTTCTTCGTGCTCGCCTACGTCATCTTCATGGCGGCCGACGCCGCTCGCTACACGCGGGCCGACCTACGTCGTCAACGCGAGCTTCGGCGCGATCGTCGCGATCATCGACGGGCTCGCGCTGTGGGCCCTCGGGGTGCCCGCGCCGGTCGTCTGGGCGATCCTCGCGTTCGTCACCAACTTCATCCCGAACATCGGGTTCGTGCTCGGACTGGTGCCGCCGGCCGTCCTCGCGTTCGTCGTCGGCGGGCTGCCGCTCCTGCTCGCCGTGATCGCGATCTACTCGGTCGTGAACGTGGTGCTGCAGGTGCTCGTGCAGCCGAAGTTCGTGAGCGACACGGTCGACCTGTCGCTCACGCTGAGCTTCTTCTCGGTGGTGTTCTGGACCTTCGTGATCGGTCCGCTGGGCGCCATCCTGTCGATCCCGCTGACGCTGCTGTTCCGCGACGTGCTGCTCGACCGCGACCCGGGTGCCCGCTGGCTGCGGTGGCTCTCGGGCGATGCCCGGGTCCCCGACGACGGCGGTCGGATCGCCGGCGCGCGGTCCCAGCACACTCCCGGCCGCGATCCCTAGACCCGTGCGCGACCCGCTCGTTAGTCTGCAAGCGGGAGAGGGGGCACCCATGCCGCAGCGAGGAACCGACCCGAGGACGACGGCATGAGCCCGGGAGTGACCCTCCGGGGACTCTCGACCGTGGTGCCGCGGACCGAGCTGCCGCAGGCCGCCGTCCGCGACGTCTTCGCCGCCCAGCCCGGGCTCAACCGCCTCGCGCAGCGCATCATCGCGACCTCGTTCGACGTGTCCGGCATCGAGCGCCGCTACACCGTGCTCGACGAGCTCACCTTCGACGACGTCGACGGCGACCCGGTGTTCTTCGACCGCGAGACCGGCGACCTGCTCATGCCGGGGACGAAGGCCCGCAACGACATCTACGCGATCGAGGCGACCAAGCTGTACGTCGAGGCCGCCCGCGACGCGATCGCGGCGACGCCCGGCATCGAGGCATCCGACATCACGCACGTCGTCACCGTCTCGTGCACCGGCTTCTACGCACCGGGACCGGACTACATGCTCGTGCGCGAACTCGGCCTCGGCCCCGCGGTGCAGCGGTACCACCTGGGCTTCATGGGCTGCTACGCGTCGATGCCGGCGCTGCGCACGGCGAAGCAGTACTGCGAGGCCGACCCCGACGCGGTCGTGCTCGTCGTGAGCGTCGAGCTGTGCACGCTGCACCTGCGCTCATCGAACGACCCCGACACCATCGTCGCGTCGTCGCTGTTCGCCGACGGTGCGGGCGCCGGCATCGTCACCGCCCGGCCGCACGAGCCGGGCGAGCGGGGGTTCTCGCTCGACCGCTTCGAGACGCGCATCACGCCCGTGGGCGAGGGCGACATGGCATGGAAGATCGGCGACCACGGCTTCGAGATGGTGCTCTCCAACGCGGTGCCGTCGATCATCGACGACCACATCACCGGCGCGCTCGAGCCGCTGTTCGCCCCCGACGACGACCTGGCCGAGGCGCTGGCGACGGATGCCGCGGGCGAGCACGTCGCCCACTGGGCGATCCACCCGGGCGGGCGCAGCATCCTCGACAAGGTCGAGTCGCGGCTCGGGCTCGCCGAGGAGCAGCTCGTGCCCGCGCGGTCCACCCTGCGCGACTACGGGAACATGTCGAGCGTGACCGTGCTGTTCGTGCTCCGCGACATCCTCGACCGCGCGACGTCGGCCGACGGCGACCGGGTCGCCGCGATGGCGTTCGGGCCGGGCCTCACCGTCGAGTCCGCGCTCCTCACCGTGAAGGGCTGACGGATGCCGCGTCCCGCCGCCCGCGAACCGGGGCTGCTGCGCGCCCTCGCGAGCCTGGATCGCCGCGACGAGCACGCCGTCGAACTCATGGACGACCGCGCCGCGGACCCCGAGGCGCTCGACCGCACGTACCGCCGCTTCGGGATCGTGAACCGCATCGTGTCGCGGCCCGCCGCGGTGTACGAGGAGTGGGTGCGCCCGCACCTCTCGCCGACGCGGACCTCGCGGCTGCTCGACGTGGGCGCGGGCGGCGGCGACCTGCCGCTGCAGATCCTGCGGCTCGCCGAACGCGACGGGCTGCGCCTCGAGGTGCTCGCGATCGACCCCGACGAGCGCGCGGTGCGGTACGCGTCGCGCCACGCCGAGCCGCGCCTGCAGGTGCGGACGGCGACGACCGCCGACCTCGTCGCCGAGGGCGAGACCTTCGACGTCGTCTGGTCGAACCACGTGCTGCACCACCTCACGCCCGCCGAGCTCGGCGCGCTGCTGGCCGACACCGAGCGGCTCGTCGCGCGCGGCGGCATCGCGGTGCACGGCGACATCGAGCGGAGCCGGGGCGCGTACCTGGCGTTCTGGGCGGCGACGCTGCCGTTCGCGGCGACGCTCTTCCGCGGGTCGTTCATCCGCGCCGACGGACTCACCTCGGTGCGGCGCAGCTACAGCGCGCCGGAGCTCGCGCGCGCTCTCCCGCGCGGGTGGCGCGTGAAGCGCGGGTTCCCGGCCCGCCTCGAACTGGTCTGGGGCAGCGAGATCGCCGATGACTGACCGCGTCGGGGCCGACCGCTCCGAGACCCGCATCCACGACGTCGCCATCGTCGGCGGCGGCGCCGTGGGGCTGCTGCTCGCGTGCCTCCTCGGCCGGCGCGGGCGCGACGTCGTCGTGCTCGAACGCCGCGCCGACCCGCCCCCGCCCGGCTCGCCCTCGCGCGCGATCGGCGTGCACCCGCCCGGCCTCAAGGTGCTCGACCACGCCGGCATCGGCGATGCCGTGCGGGACCGGGCCGTGGTGATCCGCGAGGGCCGTGTGACGTGCGAGGGACGCACGCTCGGCGCGATGCGGTTCCCCCGCTCGGGGCTCGTGCGGTCGCTCCCGCAGCGCGAGGTCGAGGCCCTGCTCGAGGAACGCCTCGCCGAGCTGCCGAACGTGCGGCTGCGCCGGGGCGTCGAGGTCACGGGGCTCCGCGACCGCGGCACGCACGTGGTCGTCACGGGTGCCGCGGGCGACGACGAGGTCGCGGTGCCGGCGCGCTACGTCGTCGGTGCCGACGGGGTGCGCAGCGGCATCCGCTCGCTCATCGACGCGCGCTGGCGCCCGCGCGGCCGCGGCGCGACCTACGTCATGTGCGACACCCGCGACGACACCGGCGCCCGCGAGACCGCGCTGCTGCACTTCGAGCCGACCGGCGTGGTCGAGTCGTTCCCGATGCCGGGCGGCGTGCGGCGCTACGTCGCGCGCGTGCGGCGCCGGCCGTCGGTGCTCGACGCCGTCGCCGTCGCCGCCATCGTCGAGGCGCGCACCGGGCAGGGGTTCGACACGGATGCCGCCGGCGAGCCGACCGCGTTCGACGCGCGGCAGCACCTCGCCACGCCGATCGCCGCCGGGCGGGTGGCCCTCGTCGGCGACGCCGCCCACGAGGTCAGTCCCATCGGCGGACAGGGCATGAACCTCGGGTGGATCGCCGCGCAGCACCTCGACCACGAGCTCGACGCGGCGCTCGCCGCGGGCGCCCCGCTCGACGCGTTCGCCGGCTACGAGCGCGCGCGACGGGCCGCGGCGACGCGCGCGATGCGGCAGGCCGCCTTCAACATGCACATGGGCGCGCCCGTCACGGGCCTGCGGCTGCGGGTACGGAACGCGTCGGTGCGCCTGCTCGGGCTGCCGCCCGCGCGCTCGGTGCTCGCTCGCGCGTTCACGATGCGCTGGCTCTGAGGCCGCGCCCGCGCCCCTCGCGCCGCGGAACCACCTTCCGGCGCCGGAACCACGCCATTCGCGGGTTCCGGCGCGGGAACCTGGTTCCTACGCGTCGGCCTCCGGATCGAACGGCGTCAGGACGAAGAGCGGGATCTCGCGGTCGGTCTTGGCCTGGTACTTGTCGTAGTCGGGCCACACGTCGGTGGCGCGCTTCCACCAGGTCGCCTTCTCGTCGCCGGTGACCTCGCGCGCGAGGTAGTCGCGCTTCACGGGGCCGTCCTGCAGCTCGACGTGCGGCTGCCGCTTCATGTTGAAGTACCAGGCCGGATGCTCCGGGTCGCCGCCCTGCGAGGCGACCACCGCGTACTCGCCGTCGTGCTTGACGCGCATGAGGGCGGTCTTGCGCAGCTTGCCGCTCTTCGCGCCGACGGTGGTCAGCACGATCACGGGACGCCCGCGCAATTCGGTCCCCTCGCGACCCCCGCTGGCCTCGTAGGTCTCGGCCTGGTCGCGCGCCCACTTCGACGTGCTCGGTGCGTACTCGCCCTGCAGCGGCATCCGTTCCTCCTCGTTCGGTTTCCTGCGTCGTCTGCCCCAACGTGACCCGTGCCGCGCGCATTCCGACCTCTCGCGAAGGGGTGGGCGCGCCCGCGCAACCCCGGTGCGCTGCCCGCCGGTCGCGCCTACGCTGGCCGCACGACCGAGGAGGAGGACGACGATGGACATGCACGGCGAGGGCGAAGACCGAGGGCGAGCGGATGCCGCGGCGATGAGCGCGGGGCAGCAGGCCGCGTTCGGCGACGGCATCTCCGGGGGTGCCGACGGGCGGCGCGTCCCGGGCGAGCACCAGGACGCCGCGCGGGACGACGACGCGCAGTACGACGGGCGCGACGAGGACCACTCGGGCCTCGTCGGCGGCGGCCCGGCCGAGGCGTCGGATGCCGCGGACGACCCGCGTGCGGGCGCCGGCGAGGTCGCGGCCGACCGGGCCCGCGCCGAGGAGGCGAGCGTCACCGAGGAGGAGGCCGGGCTCGCGCCCGGCGAGTCCGACTGAGCCGGGGCGGCACGCCGCGCCGCCGGGCCGCCCGCCCGGCCGTCGCGTCGCATGCAGCGTCGCCGGTCCGCGGCCTCACCCGCCCCGCGTCGAGCGAGTGTCCGATGGATGCCGCTTCCGGGTCCCGCGGGCGACATCCGTTGGACACTCGATGGAATAGCGCTCGCGCCGGGAGAGTTGAGCGTAGTACACTCAACTTTGTCGAAGGGAACTCCGTGGCCAACATGCAGGGCGCGCCGAGCTCGCAGGAGGAGCAGAAGTCGGCGCTCGAACAGTACGGCGTCAACCTCACTGAGATCGCACGCCAGGGCAAGCTCGACCCGGTGATCGGCCGTGACGCCGAGATCCGCCGCGTCAGCCAGGTGCTGACCCGGCGCACCAAGAACAACCCCGTGCTCATCGGCGAGCCCGGCGTCGGCAAGACCGCCGTCGTCGAGGGGCTCGCGCAGCGCATCGTGGCCGGCGACGTCGCCGACTCGCTGAAGGACAAGCAGCTCGTCGCGCTCGACATCTCCGCGCTGGTCGCCGGCGCCATGTACCGCGGCCAGTTCGAGGAGCGCCTCAAAGCCGTGCTGAAGGAGATCAACGAGGCCGAGGGCCGCATCATCACGTTCGTCGACGAGCTGCACCTGCTCATGGGCGCGGGCGGCGGCGAGGGCTCCGTCGCGGCATCCAACATGCTGAAGCCCATGCTCGCCCGCGGCGAGCTGCGGCTCATCGGCGCGACCACGCTCGACGAGTACCGCGAGTACATCGAGAAGGATGCCGCGCTCGAGCGCCGCTTCCAGCAGGTGTTCGTCGGCGAGCCGAGCGTCGAAGACACGGTCGCGATCCTCCGCGGGCTCAAGGGCCGGTACGAGGCCCACCACGGGGTGACGATCACGGATGCCGCGCTCGTGGCCGCGGCATCCATGTCGAACCGCTACATCTCGGCCCGTCAGCTGCCCGACAAGGCCATCGACCTCATCGACGAGGCCATGAGCCGCCTCAAGATGGAGATCGACTCGAGCCCGGTCGAGATCGACCAGCTGAAGCGCCAGGTCGACCGCATGAAGCTCGAGGAGCTGGCCCTCAAGAAGGAGAAGGACGACGCGTCGAAGGAGCGCCTCGCGACCCTGCAGGAGACGCTCGTCGGCCTCGAGCGCGACCTCGCGCAGCTCGAGGAGCGGTGGGCTCGCGAGCGGATGTCGCTGAACCGCGTCGGCGAGCTCAAGAAGGAGCTCGACGAGGCCATCACGCAGCGCGACCGCGCCATGCGCGAGGCCGACTACGCCACCGCGTCACGACTCGAGTACGAGACCATCGCCCGGCTGCAGCGCGACCTCGAGGAGGCCGAGCGCGCCGAGCAGGCACCCGACGAGCCGCGCATGGTGAACGAGCAGGTGACCGAGGAGGACATCGCCGCCGTCATCGCCCAGTGGACCGGCATCCCCGTCGGCCGGCTCATGCAGGGCGAGACCGAGAAGCTGCTGCACCTCGAGCAGGAGCTCGGGCGTCGCGTGATCGGCCAGAAGCGGGCGGTCGGCGCGGTCGCCGACGCGGTGCGCCGCGCGCGTGCCGGCGTCTCCGACCCCGACCGGCCGACCGGCTCGTTCCTGTTCCTCGGCCCGACCGGCGTCGGCAAGACCGAGCTCGCGAAGGCGCTCGCCGAGGTGCTGTTCGACGACGCGCACGCGATGGTGCGCATCGACATGTCGGAGTACGGCGAGAAGCACTCGGTGTCCCGGCTCGTCGGCGCCCCTCCCGGCTACATCGGCTACGAACAGGGCGGCCAACTCACCGAGGCCGTGCGTCGCCGCCCGTACTCGGTGATCCTGCTCGACGAGGTCGAGAAGGCGCACCCCGAGGTGTTCGACGTGCTGCTGCAGGTGCTCGACGACGGGCGCCTCACCGACGGCCAGGGCCGCACGGTCGACTTCCGCAACGTCATCCTCGTCCTCACCTCGAACCTCGGTTCGCAGTTCCTCATCGATCCCACGCTCTCGTGGGAGGAGAAGGAGGCCGCGGTCATGGCGGCGGTGCGCCAGGCGTTCAAGCCCGAGTTCGTGAACCGCCTCGACGACCTGGTCGTGTTCTCGACGCTCACCGAGGAGGAGCTCGGCGAGATCGTGAACCTGCAGATCGATCGCCTCACCGCGCGGCTGCACGAGCGTCGGCTCGAGGTCGGCGTCACGCCCGACGCGCGGACCTGGCTGTCCGAGCGCGGGTACGACCCGCTGTACGGCGCGCGGCCGTTGCGCCGACTCATCCAGACCGAGGTGGCCGACCGGCTCGCCCGTGCCCTGCTGGCCGGCGAGATCCGCGACGGCGACACGGTCGTGGTCGAACTCGACGAGAGCGGCGAGCACCTCACGGTCGCCCGTGCGCCCGAACCGGGCGACGCCCCGCAGGGCGGCGACCACGACGTGATCGACGCCGAGATCGTCGAGGAGTGACCGGGCCCGCGGCCGGCGTCAGGTACGTCGGCCGCGGCGCCGCAGCACCAGCCCGCGCACGATCAGCAGCAGGCCGACGCCGAAGAACGCGGCGGCGCCGATGATGATGGTCGCCTGCAGCACGTAGTCGGCCTGGGCGTCGCCCTCGACTGGGGTGCTCCGCGGCATGAAGGCGTACAGGCCGATGCCGATGAGTCCGATCACGACGAGGATCGCGCCGACGACGAGGTGCACGGGCGTCTTGGTGCGTCCGCCCGGGCGGTACTCGCCGACCCCGGCTCCGGTGTCGCGAACCCCCGGCTCGAGGCCCTCCACGAGGTCGCGGTCGCGGATGTCGTCTCGTCGGTCGTCGTCTCGTCGGGTGTCGTCGGTCATGCGGCGACGCTACGTGCCCCCGGGGCCGGCTTGCAGGGGGTTGACGGATGCCGCGCGTAGGCTCGCACGCATGCTCGCCACCGTCATCCACGCCGCCCGTGACATCCGCGTCGAAGAGGTGCCCGACCCGCAGCTGTCGACCGGCGGCGACGCCGTCGTGCGGGTCGTCGCCTCGTGCGTCTGCGGTTCCGACCTGTGGCCGTACCGGGGCGTGACGCCCACGCGCGAACCGCACCGCATCGGCCACGAGTTCGTCGGCGTCGTCGAGTCGGTGGGCGCCGACGTGCGTCAGGTGCAGCCTGGCGACTTCGTGATCGCGCCGTTCTACGTCTGCGACGGCACGTGCGCGAACTGCCGCAACGGCGTGAGCACCTCGTGCCTGCAGGGCAGCTGGTGGGGCGGCGACGACCGGGTCGGCGGCGTCGCCGACGGCGGCCAGGGCGAGCGCGTGCGCGTGCCGCTCGCCGACGGCACCCTGTTCGTCGTGCCCGGTCCGGTCGCCGACGACGAGGTCCCCGGCCTCCTGACGCTGTCGGATGTCATGGGCACCGGCCACCACGCGGCGGTCTCGGCGGGCGTCGGCCCGGGCGACTCCGTCGCGGTCGTGGGCGACGGCGCGGTCGGCCTGTGCGCGATCATCGCCGCGAAGCGCCTCGGTGCGACGACGATCATCGCGATGTCGCGGCACGCCGACCGGCAGGCCCTGGCCCGGGAGTTCGGTGCCACCCACGTCGTCGAGGAACGCGGCGACGAGGGCGTCGCGGCGGTGCAGGAACTCACGGGCGGCATCGGCGCCGACCGCGTGCTCGAGTGCGTCGGCACGAAGGAGTCGATGGACCAGGCGCTGCGTTCGGCGCGACCCGGCGGGATGGTCGGCTACGTCGGCGTGCCGAACGGCGGCCCCGAGCTGCCGATCCGGCAGATGTTCAACCGCAACGTGGGCGTGAACGGCGGCGTCGCGCCGGTGCGCGGGTACATCGGCGAGCTGCTGCCCGACGTGCGCTCCGGCGCCATCCGCCCCGGACTCGTCTTCGACCTCGAGCTGCCGCTGACGGAGGCCGCTGAGGCCTACGCCGCGATGGACGAGCGCCGGGCCGTCAAGGTGCTGCTGCGGCCGTAGGTCGAGTGCGCGGGTTCGCGTCGAGCGCGTGGTCAAGGACTCGCGCGCTCGTCGTTTTCACGCGCACTTGACGCCGTTGACGCCGCGGGCTGCCGCTCAGGCCGCGGTGATGACCAGCTCGTCGAGCGGCTTGCGGCTGCGCGGGGCGACCTCGCGCTCGCGGAGCGGCTCGGGCAGGCTCGAGGCGTCGCCGACCTTGCCGACCGCGGTGATCGACACGATCTCGAGGCCCTCGCGCAGGTCGAACGCCTCGGCCAGGCGCGCCCCGTCGAACCCGCCCATCTGGTGGGTGTGGAGCCCGTCGTGCTGGGCCTGCACGGTCAGGTGCGCCACGGCCTGTCCGAGGTCGTACTTCGCCCACGGGCGGGGCTTGCCGTCCTCGTCGGTGAGCTCGGCGATGTTGACGATGAGCGCGGCGGCCGAGTCGGCCCAGGCCTGGTTGAAGCCCATGAGCGCGTCGTGGATGAGCGTGAAGCTCTCGCTGCCGCGCCGGGCGACGATGAAGCGCCACGGCTGGAGGTTCATCGCCGACGGCGCCCAGCGTGCGGCCTCGAGGAGGGTGCGCACGTCGGCGTCGGTGAGCTCGGCCGTGGGGTCGTACGCCCGGGGGCTCCAGCGCTCGATGAGCGGGGCGATGAGGGGGGCGTCGGTGTCGGCGTGACGGGGGCCGGTGGCGGTGAGGGTCATGGCGTCGCCTTTCGGATCGTGCGGATTCGGACGGGACGCCATCGGCCTGATCCATGACAACGCATGGACCGCCGGGCTATTCCCGAGCGCCGCCCGTCACGCGCGGGCGAGCTCCTCCCGGATGCCGGCGACGAACGCGTCGATGTCGTCCTCGGTGGTGTCGAACCCGCACATCCAGCGGACCTCGCCACGCGCGGCGTCCCAGTCGTAGAACTTGAAGCCGCGGTCGCGGAGGCGGTCGGCGACGCCGGCGGGCAGCACGGCGAAGACGCCGTTGGACTGGGTCTCCTGCGTGAACGACAGGCCGGGCAGCTCGCCCGCGGCGATGCCGACATCGAGCGCGTCGCGCAGGCGGCGGGCCATCGCGTTCGCGTGGGCCGCGTTTCGCAGGTAGAGGTCGCCGTCGAGCAGCGCGATGAGTTGCGCCGACACGAACCGCATCTTCGACGACAGCTGCATGTTGAGCTTCCGCAGGTACTTCAGGCCCTCGGATGACTCGGGGTTCAGCACCACGATGGCCTCGCCGAGCAGCGCCCCGTTCTTGGTGCCGCCGAAGCTCAGCACGTCGACGCCGGCGTCGCGGGTGAAGTCGCGGAGCGGCACGCCGAGCGAGGCCGCGGCGTTGGAGATGCGCGCACCGTCCATGTGCAGCTTCATGCCGCGCTCGTGGGCGTGGTCGGCGAGGGCCCGGATCTCCTCCACCGAGTAGGCGGTGCCGAGTTCGGTGGTCTGCGTGATCGACACGACGAGCGGCTGGGCGCGGTGCTCGTCGCCCCAGCCCCACGCCTCGCGGTCGACGAGCTCGGGCGTGAGCTTGCCGTCATCCGTCGGCACCGTCAGCAGCTTGATGCCGCCGACCCGCTCGGGAGCGCCGCCCTCGTCGACGTTGATGTGCGCCGTCGATGCGGCGATGACCGCGCCCCAGCGGGGGAGCATCGACTGGAGCGCCGTGACGTTCGCACCCGTGCCGTTGAACACCGGGTAGACCTCGACGGGGTCGCCGAAGTGGCGCGCGACGACCTCGTGCAGGTGCGCCGTGTACTCGTCGTCGCCGTAGGCGACCTGGTGCCCGCCGTTCGCGGCGGCGATCGCGGCGAGGACCTCGGGATGCACGCCGGAGTAGTTGTCGGAGGCGAATCCGCGGAAGGCAGGGTCGTGCAGGGGCTGGAACTCGTGGGTCACCGGATGATTCTCCCAGATGCGACCGGGCCGGTCGCGCGGTGAACGCGCAGCGAACGGATGACGCAACGGGTTGACTCGGGTACCCCCGACAGGGGAACGTGTCACGGTGATCGATCGGACTGTGGTGCCCTACCTCGCAGGTTTCCTCGTATGCGTCGGAAGCGTGCTCGTGCTCGCCGCGTGCACTCAGGGCGGCGGCGATGCGGAGCGGCCGGCGGCCGTCTCGTCGGCCGCCGGCGTCCGCTGACGCCGCGCTACCGCGCGAGCGCCTCGCCGAGCTTGACCCGGCTGCCCATGCGCAGCAGCGAGTTCCGGTAGATCCGCTCGCCCACGAGCACCGCGGCGACCGTGGTCGCCGCGAGGATCCCGAGCGACAGGATCGGCTCCCACCACGCCGCGTCGCCGAGGAAGATCCGGACGGGCATGCCGATCGGCGCGGAGAACGGCACGTAGCTCATGACCGCGAGCACCGCCGGGTCGTCGAAGAAGAACACGACGAGGAAGTACGGGATCATGATGAGCATCGTGACCGGCGTCGTGGTCGACCCGACGTCCTCGACGCGCGAGACCATCGAGGCGGTGCCCGCGAACAGCGCGGCGAGCATCACGAACCCGACGGTGAAGAAGATCGCGAACCAGACGATCGACGGGCCGACGCCGCCGAGCAGCACGCGCTGACCGGTCGCCGCGAGCCCGATGAGCGCGAGTCCGGCGATGGCGACGATCTGCCCGAAGGCCATCACCGAGTTGCCCACGATCTTGCCCGTGAGCAGCGAACGCGCCGTGACCGTGGAGAGCAGGAGCTCGACGACGCGCGTCTGCTTCTCCTCGACCACCGACGACGCGATCGTCGAGCCGAACGTGATGGCCGACATGAAGAAGACGATCCCGAAACCGAACGCGACGAGGTAGGCCAGGCCCGTGTCGACGGGCGCCGGGTCGAGGAGCTCGACGGCGGGCGAGACCGACAGCGCGGAGACGACCTGGCCGGGCGGCTGGTCGAGGCCGATGACGCTCACCCCGACGCCGTCGCCGCCGGCGGGCACGAGCACCGCGTCGACCTCCCCGTCCCGCAGCAGTTCCTCGCCCTCGGCGCGGTCCGTCACGGCGACGGGCTCGAGGCCGTCGACGCCGTCGGCGACGGATGCCGCGGCGCCCACCACGGCGACCGGCGCCGCCTCGTCGTCCGAGGCGAACACGCTCGGCAGGATGACGGACGCGAGGACCGCGAGCATCAGGATGCCGGTCGAGATCAGGAACGCCTTCGAGCGCAGCCGCGACATGATCTCGCGGCCGGCGACGAGCCCGACGATGCGGGTGAAGCGTGGGGTCGTGCGCTCGGGCTCGAGTCGCGCGTCGGTGGTCATCGGACGACCTCCTTGAAGATCTGGGCGAGCGTGGTGTGCTCGCGGGCGAACGCGACGACCTCGCCGCGGGAGAGGGCCTCGGCGAGGACGGCCTGCCGGGCCGCCTCGGTCTCCGCCTCGAAGAGCGCCCATCCGCCGTCGAACCGGGCGACGCGGATGCCGGGCTGCTCGCGCAGCCAGCCGACGTCACCGGCCATGAGCAGCTCCCAGCGCTCGCCGCCGTGCTGCTCGCGGAGCGCGTCGCGCGAGCCGGACGCCCGGACGCGTCCGTCGGCGATGATGACGAGGTCGTCGCACAGCCGCTCGACCACGTCGAGCTGGTGCGACGAGAAGAGCACGGGCGCTCCGGATGCCGCGGCATCCGTCAGCACCGACTGCACCGTCTCGACGGCCATCGGGTCGAGCCCGGAGAACGGCTCGTCGAGCACGAGGACCTCGGGCCGGTGCACGAGGGCCGCGGCGATCTGGGCGCGCTGCTGGTTGCCGAGCGAGAGCGATTCGACGGTGTCGTCGAGGCGGCCCTCGAGGCCGAGGCGCTCGAGGAGGTCGAGTGCGTTGCGGCGGGCGGCCGCGGGGCTCCAGCCGTGGAGCCTCGCGAGGTAGACGATCTGCTCGAGCACGCGCATCTTGGGGTACAGCCCGCGTTCCTCGGGCATGTAGCCGAAGCGGCGCCGGTCGAGTTCGGTGACGGGCGCGCCGTCGAGCACGACCCGACCGGCGTCGGCGGAGAGCACGCCGAGCACGATGCGCATGGTCGTGGTCTTGCCCGCGCCGTTGCCACCGACGAAGCCGGTGAGGCGGCCGGCGCCGACCGTGAACGAGACGTCGTCGAGCGCGAGGCGTTCGCCGTAGCGCTTGGTGAGGTGGCTGAGTTCGAGCATGCGGTCCACGCTACGGAGGAGGCGGGCCCGCGGCATCCGTCTCGGGACGGGTTCCCGGCGGCGGGCGCCGGTCACTCTCCGCCACGCGACGGAGGCGGCCGCGAGGGCTCAGCGGGGCGGGCGCACCACGCCGTGCTCGTAGGCGTAGACGACCGCGTGGACACGGTCGCGCAGGCCCAGCTTCATCAGCACCTTCGACACGTGCGTCTTCACGGTCGCCTCGCCCACCCACATGCGCGCGGCGATCTCGGCATTCGAGAGGCCCTCGGCCAGCAGCCCGAGCACCTCGCGCTCGCGTTCGGTGAGCTCGGCGAGGCCCGGCGCCTCCGGTTCCGGGCGCCGGTCCGGGGCGGTCGCAGCGCCGCCGGGGCCGGGGTCGGGGTCGGGGTCGGGCGAGCGTCGGCTGACGGACGCCGCTTCGATGACCTGCCGCGTGACGTCGGGCGAGAGCAGGGCGTCGCCGCGCGCGAGCACCTGCACCGCCTCGACGAGGTGCTCCGGGCTGGAGTTCTTCAGGAGGAACCCGCTCGCGCCCGCCTCGAGCGCCGCGAACAGGTAGTCCTCGCGGTCGAACGTCGTCAGCATGAGCACCGCCGGGGGCGAAGCGGATGCCGCGTCGAGGATGCGGCGCGTCGCCTCGAGGCCGTCCATGCCGGGCATCTGCACATCCATGCAGACCACGTCGGGCCGGAGGTCGAGGGCGGCCGTCACGGCGCTGCGTCCGTCGGCCGCCTGGCCGACGACGGCGATGCCCGGCTCGGAGTCGAGGATGGTCGTGAAGCCGGCGCGCACGAGCGCCTGGTCGTCGACCACGAGCACGCGGATGTCGGACGCCGCCGCGCTCGCCGCGGCATCCGCTGCGCCGCCGCTCATCGCGACGCCTTCCGGTACGGCACTCGGGCGCGCACGAGGTAGCCGCCCCGAGGCCGCGTGCCGAGTTCGAGCGTGCCGCCCACCGCGGCCACGCGCTCGCGCATGCCCACCTGCCCGACCCCGACGGTGCTCCCGGCGGCGACCCGGTCGCCCACTCCCGTGTCGGTCACCTCGAGTTCGATGGCGTCGTCGAGCCACCGCACCCGGACGTCGGCCCGCGCCGCCGCGCCCGCGTGCTTCCGGACGTTCGTCAGCGCCTCCTGGGCCAGGCGGTAGACGGTGAGGTCGACCATCGGCGTGACGTCGTGCGGATCGCCGACGACGGTGAGTTCGACGGGCAGGCCGGCCGTGCGAGCGTCGTCGACGAGGTGCGGCAGGCGCGCGACGCCGAGGGTGCTGCCCGCCGGGTCCGCCCCCGGGGCGGCGGCGTCGTCGGGTGCGCGCAGCGCGGTCACGGTGCCGTGCAGCTCGTCGACCGCGTCGCGCGCGCTCTGCTCGATCGACGCGAGTGCGGATGCCGCGGCCTCCGGGTCGCGGTCGAGCACGCGCCGCGCCGCGCCGGCCTGCACGCCCATCACCGACACGTGGTGGGCGACGGAGTCGTGGAGTTCGCGGGCGATGCGCATGCGCTCGAGCGCGACCGCCTGCTCGCGGGACCGCTCGCGTTCGGACGAGAGCTCGGACGTGCGTTGCTCGAGCTCGGCGCGGGCACGCGCGGAACGGTAGGCCGCGTCGCCGAAGTACCAGGCGCCGCCGAAGTACAGCAGGTTGGTGAGCACGTTGATGAGCCCGTACGCGACGTACGGGGAGAGCGGCCCGTCGGCCTCGCGGTCGAGGTCGGGCAGGTAGTCCTGCACGGCGGAGAAGTAGATCAGCGTCCACAGCAGCCACCCGAACATGATCACGACGATCACCGCGCGCACGACGAGCGCGCGCACGCGGCTGCGACCCCATGCGCCGACCGTGTAGATCGCGATGAACAGGGCGATGTTGCAGATGAGGACCTCGCCGACCTCGGCGATCGCCCCGGCCATGAACACGGCCGACATGACGACCACGACGACCTCGGGCGCCAGGCGGCGCGCGGCGAGCGGCAGCGTGACGCCGGCCGCCCACAGCGCCGACCATCCCCACTCCGCCGAGTCGCCGTAGCCGGTCGCGCGGTGCAGCGCCACGCTCGCGGCCGCCGCGGCCATGAGCACGACCGCCAGCACGACGTCGCCTCGCACCTGCGTCGACGTCGGTCCGGGCCGCACCCATTCCACGCCGTCGATCACCGGGGGCGTGTGGGTGGAGCGAGGACGCATGCCACCACGCTAGGCGCGGCTCGGCGACGCGTCATCCGTCGTTCGGGGGAGTGGGGCTACCGGATGCCGGTGGTTCGACCTACGCTCCCGACCATGGCCGACGGAACCACGGACCCCGGTCCGGCGCCGTCGTCGACGGGCGTCGAGCCGCCGGCGAACGGCATGCGCCTCTTCCTGCAGGTGCTCGTGAACACGATGATCGCGAACATCACCACGAGCTTCCTGTGGTTCGCGCTGACCTTCTGGGTCTACCTCGAGACCCGCTCGGTGCTCGCGACCGGCATCATCGGCGGGGCGTACATGCTCCTCATCGCCTTCTTCGCCATGCTGTTCGGCACCATCGTCGATCGGCACCGCAAGCTGCAGGTGATGATCTTCTCGAGCATCGTCACGCTCGCCTCGTTCATCGCCGCCGGCCTGCTCTACCTGCTGCAGCCCGAGTCGGCGCTCGTCGACCTCGGCGGCCCGTGGTTCTGGGTGTTCGCGGGCATCATCCTGTTCGGCTCGGTCATCGAGCACATGCGCAACATCGCCCTGTCCACGACCGTGACGCTCCTCGTGCCGGTCGAGCGCCATGCCAACGCCAACGGCATGGTCGGCACCGTGCAGGGCCTCGCCTTCATCGTCACGAGCGTCTTCAGCGGACTCGCGATCGGCCTGCTCGGCATGGGCTGGACCCTGGCGATCGCGATCGGGCTGACGCTCGTGGCGCTCGTCCACCTGCTGTTCCTCCGCATCCCGGAGGAGCGGCCCGAACCCGACGGCGACCACCCGCCGGCGATCGACATCCGTGGGAGCGTCACCGCGATCCGCGGCGTCCCGGGACTGTTCGCGCTCATCCTGTTCGCGACCTTCAACAACCTCATCGGCGGCGTGTACCTCGCGCTCATGGACCCGTACGGCCTCACCCTCTTCGCGGTCGAGGTGTGGGGTGTCGTCCTCGGTGTCGCGTCGACGGGCTTCATCATCGGCGGCGTCGTCATCGCGAAGTTCGGCCTCGGGCGCAATCCGATCCGCACGATGCTGCTCGTCGTGGTCGGCATGGGCGTCCTCGGGGCGGCGTTCACCATCCGCGAGTGGTGGTGGCTCTACGCGGTCGGGATCTTCCTGTACATGGCGCTCGTGCCCGCGGTCGAGGCCGCCGAGCAGACGGTCATCCAGAAGGTCGTGCCGTTCCGCCGGCAGGGGCGCGTGTTCGGCTTCGCCACGGCGGTCGAGTCCGCTGCCGCGCCGATCACCGCGTTCCTCATCGCCCCGATCGCGGAGTTCTGGATCATCCCGTTCATGGAGTCCGAGGCGGGCCGGGAGGCGTGGGGCTGGGCGCTGGGCGAGGGCGACGCCCGCGGCATCGCCCTCGTCTTCCTCTTCGCCGGGCTGGTCATGGTCGTGCTCGCCCTCGCGGCGTTCGCGACGAAGTCGTACCGGCTGCTCTCCGAGCGCTTCACCGGCGCGGCCTCGGTGGCGGCCGAGGAGCCGACCGACGCCGATCGGCTCGCCGCCGACCCGCGCCGCTGAAGATCCGGCCGCGGCCGGCTGGACCCGGCCGCCCGCACCGCGCCGACCCGCGGCGGCGGTCAGCGCGCCCGGACCGTCACCTGGTCGCCGAGCAGGTCGAACGCCGAGTCCCAGCCGTCGTACACGTCGCCGTCGCCCGGGGCCCCGGCGAACCCGCGCAGGTGGAACAGCATCTCGGTGCGGTCGCCGTCGAGCTCGCGGAGGTCGACGGTGATCACCGGCGCCGTGTCATCCGGGTCGCCCGGCGAGGCCCACGTGAACACCAGCCGCCGCGGCGGCACGACCTCGCGGTAGACCCCCGCCGTCGGGTACTCGGTGCCGTCGGCCGGGTTCACCATCGTGTAGGCGTATCGCCCGCCCGGCCGGGCATCGACCGCGACGCTCCCCTCCTTGATCTCGATGCCGCGCGGATGCCACCACTCCGCGGCATCCGCGGACTCGGTCCAGGCGCGCCACACCAGGTCGCGGGGCGCGTCGAAGATCCGCGTGATCGTGAACTGCGCGTCATCCGCTCGTTCGGTCATGATGGTCCCCCTTCATCCGGCGGAGCTGCTCGTCGAGCAGGTCGAACCGCTCGTTCCACTCGCCGCGGTGCCGTTCGACCCAGGCCGATGCGTCGTCGAGCGGTTCGGTGCGCAGCGAGCAGGTGCGCCACTGCGCGGTTGCGGTGCGTTCGATGAGCCCGGCGCGCTCGAGCACGTTGAGGTGCTGGGAGATCGCGGGTCGGCTCATCGCGAACGGCTCGGCGAGGGCGCCCACGGTCGCCGGTCCGGCGTGGAGGCGCGAGAGGATCGCGCGCCGCGTCGGGTCGGCGAGGGCGTGGAACACCCGGCTGAGTTCGTCGTCCGCCGCCTTCACGTAAGCAACTCCTTAATTAATGATCTGCTTACCGTACGCCCAGTGAGTCGGCGCGTCAAGAGCCCGACGGGCCTCGCGACATCGCTCCATGACGCGACCCAATGCAGGTGAGGCTAAGCTAAGTAGCACCCCGCATCTCGACGGGTCCTCACCTCCCACCGACCGATGGAGTCAGCACGCCCATGCGCGCCCACCGCGGAATCGCCCTCGCCACGACCGGACTCGCCGCCGCCCTCGCCCTGACCGGCTGCGCGACCGACCCCGCCGCCGAGGAGGGCACCCTCACGGTCTACATCGGCCGCGATGAGGCGCTCGTCGGCCCGCTCATCGAGCGGTTCGAGGAGGAGACGGGCATCGACGTCGAGGCGCGCTACGCCGCGACCCCCGAGCTCGCGGCGCTCCTCCTCGAGGAGGGCGACCGCACGCCGGCGCAGGTGTTCCTCTCGCAGGACGCCGGCGCCCTCGGCGCGCTGGCCGACGCGGGCCTCGAAGCCACGATCCCCGCCGAGCTCGCCGACCTGATCCCCGACGGCTTCACCTCGCAGGACGACTCGTGGATCGGCGTCACCGGTCGCGCGCGCGTCATCGCCTACGACGGCGAGCAGCTCGCCGAGGCCGACGTGCCCGACACCGTCGACGCGCTCACCGGCGAGGAGTGGAAGGGCGAGGTCGCCTTCGCGCCCGGCAACGCGAGCTTCCAGGCGTTCGTCACCGCGCTCCGCGTGCTCGAGGGCGAGGACGCCGCAGCCGAGTGGGTGGCCGGCATGGCCGCGAACGACCCCGAGCTCACCGAGAACAACCTCGCCACGCTCGACCTCGTCAACAACGGCCAGGTGCAGCTCGGGCTCATCAACCACTACTACTGGTACCGCCAGGCCGCAGAGGTCGGCGCCGACAACATGCGCGCGCAGCTGAAGTTCCTTCCCGGCGACCCGGGCGGCATCGTCAACGTCACCGGCGCGGCGATCCTGAAGAACGCCGCCGACGACCCCGAGGCACGCGCGTTCGTCGAGTTCCTCGTGTCCGAGGAGGCCCAGCGTTACTTCGTCGAGGAGACCTTCGAGTACCCGCTGCTTCCCGGCATCGACGCCCCCGAGGGCCTGCCCGCGCTCGAGTCGCTCGTGAACCCGGGCCTCGACCTGTCCGACCTCGAGTCGGTCGGCGAGTCCCAGCGCCTCCTGGCCGACAACGGCCTCATCTAGTCAGGCGAACGGATGCCGCGGCGACCCGCTCCCAGCAGGCATCCGTCTTCGCCCGCCTACGCTTGACCACGACATGACTGCCCAGGTCGCGACCTCGAGCCCCCGCCGTCCGTGGGGGCTCATCGCGGCATCCCTCGTCGCGGTCGCGCTGGCCGCCATCCCGGTCGTGCACCTCGTCGTGCGCGTCGCCTCGGCCGACCCGGCCGAGCTCGCAGCGGTGTTCGAGCGGCCCCGCATCCCGATGCTCGTGGGCAACTCGGTGATGCTCGCGGCATCCGTCACCGCGACCGCGATCGCGCTGGGCGTGCCGAGCGCGTTCCTGCTCGCGCGCACCCGGCTGCGGTGGCGCGGGTTCTGGGCGGTGCTCGCCGCGCTGCCGCTCGCGATGCCCTCGTACCTCGCCGCGTACGGCTGGCTCGCGTGGCAGCCGTCGATGAAGGGCTTCTGGGCGGCGTGGCTCGTGCTGAGCTTCGTCTCGGTGCCGTACGTCACCCTGCCGGTCGCGGCGGCGCTGCGCATCGGCGGCACCGGCCTCGACGATGTCGCCCGCACGCTCGGGCGCGGCCCGCTGGGCTCGTTCATGCTCGGCACGTGGCCGCAGATCCGCCCGGCGGTGCTCGCGGGCGGCCTGCTCGTGGCGCTGTACACGTTGAGCGACTTCGGCGGCGTGGCGCTGTTCCGCTTCCCCGTGCTGACCACGGCGATCCAGCAGGCGTACTCCGCGAGCTTCAGCCGCGACGAGGCCGCGGTACTCGCGGTGCTGCTCGTCTCGCTCGCGCTGCTCATCGTCGTGGGGGAGCAGTTCGCGCGCGGTCGTGCCGCGCGCCGCATCCAGGCCGCGCCGAGCGCGGGCCGACGGCGGATGACGCCGCTCGGCCGGTGGACCGTGCCGGCCATGGCGCTCCTCGTGCTCGTGCCCGTGATCGCGGTCGTGGTCCCCGTCGCGGTGCTCGTCTCCCGGGTGCTGACCGCCGAGACCCTGCGCGCGTTCGACCCCGCGAACCTCGCGAGCGCGATCGGCAACACGGTGCTGCTCTCGGCGGGCGGCGCGGTCGTCGCCGTCGCGCTGGCGCTGCCCATCGGCGTGCTCGCGGCCAGGCACCGGGGCCGGCTGGTCCGCGCCGTCGAGTCCACCGGCTACCTCGCGCTCGGACTGCCCGGCATCGTCGTGGGCCTCTCGCTCGTCTTCTTCTCGCTCAGCGTCGTGCCCGCGCTGTACCAGACGGCCCTCGTGCTCGCCTTCGGCTACGGCGTGCTGTTCATGCCGAAGGCGATCGGCTCGATCCGTGCTGCGACCGGGCAGGTGCCGACCTCGCTCGAGGACGTCTCGCGCACCCTCGGCAACTCCCGCGCCCGCACGTGGATGACGGTCACGGCCCGCCTGGCGCGGCCCGGCATCTTCGCCGCCGCGATGCTCGCCGCCGTCAGCGCGATGAAGGAACTGCCCGCCACCCTGATGCTGCGCCCCACCGGCACCGACACGCTCGCCGTCGAGCTGTGGCAGCGAACGGATGTCTCCGCCTACGGCGCCGCCGCACCGTACGCGGTCGCCCTGCTGCTCGTCGCCGCCGTGCCCGCGTTCCTGCTCTCCGATGCCCGCGCCGGACGCGAGGCGACGCGTGAGGCGATCGCGCCCGACACGCAGGCGGGGCGCGAGGCGAACCGGGAGGTCATCGCATGAGTCGGCTCGAGGTCCGCGGCCTGACGGTCGGCTACGAGGGCGGCCCGGTGCTGCATTCGGTCGACGTCGAGGTGCCGCACGGCGAGCTGCTCGCCATCGTCGGGCCGAGCGGATGCGGCAAGACGACGCTGCTGCGCACGATCGCGGGCCTGCTCCGCGCGCGATCGGGCGAGATCCGCATCGGCCAGCGCATGGTGACGACCCACGGCATCCACCTCGCGCCGGAGAAGCGGCGCATCGGCTGGGTGCCGCAGGATGCGGCGCTGTTCCCACACCTCACCGTCGCCGAGAACGTCGCGTTCGGCATGCTCGCCGGCCGCGGCTCGTCGCACGCGGCCCGGCGCGCGGCGCGGTCCGACGAGGTGCGCCGTCTGCTCGACCTCGTCGACCTCGGCCAGCTCGCCGACCGGGCGCCCGGCCAGCTCTCCGGCGGTCAGGCGCAGCGCGTGGCGCTCGCGCGCGCGCTCGCCGCCGGGCCCGAGCTCGTGCTGCTCGACGAGCCGTTCGGGGCGCTCGACCCGATGCTCCGCGCCGATCTCCGCGCGTCGGTGCGCGAGCTGCTGCGCACCGAGGGTGTCACCGGCATCCTCGTGACGCACGACCAGGCGGAGGCCCTGTCGATCGCCGACCACGTCGCGGTGCTGCGCGGCGGCGAGGTGCTGCAGCTCGGCACGCCCGAAGAGGTGTACCAGGTGCCCGCGACCCCGTGGGTGGCCGGATTCGTGGGCGATGCGGTGTTCCTTCCGGGCGTGCTCCACGGCGACGAGGTCGCGACGTCGATCGGCCGGCTCCGCGCGGTCCCGGTGACGGATGCCGCGGGGCTCGCGCCGTCCGACGGCGACGACGTCACGGTGCTCATCCGGCCGGAGGAGCTGCGGGTCACGCCCGCCGGCCCGGGTGCGCCCGCCGAACCCGCACCCGGCGCCGCGGCCGGCGCCGCGGCATCCGCTGCACTCGACGGCATCGTGACCGACGTGGAGTACACCGGGCACGACGCGATGCTCGCGGTGTCCCTGGCCGACGGCATGCGGCTGCGAGCGCGGGTGACCGCGTCGGGCCTCGTGCCGCGCGGCACCGAGGTGCGCCTCACGGTCGCCGGCGCGGTGCTCGCGTACCGGCCCGAGACCGCCTGACGCGAGGCGCCGATCCGTCAGGCGACGCCGGCCGCCCGTGCGAGGTCGGCGGCGCGGGCGATGCCGTCCGTCCACGGTTCGCCGTGGCCCGGCAGCACCGTCCCGGCCCCGCGGTCGTCTCGAGGCGGGCCAGCGACTCGAGCGCCTGCGTGCTGTCGGCCGTGGCGGCGCGGGCCACGGCGCGCGGACCGATCTCGCCGGTGTAGGGGTCGAGCGTCACGAGCGCGTCGCCGGAGAGCAGTACGCCGCGGTCCGGCAGGTGGAATCCGCAGTGCCCGTCGGTGTGCCCCGGCGACCAGACCGGCACCGGCCGGCCCGGCAGGTCGACGGGCGTGCCGTCCTGCAGCTCGCCCGAGGCATCCACCCCTCGAACGGTGAGGGCGCCGGCCAGCGCCATGCGGCCGAGGACGGGCACCGCGCGCGGGTGCGTCAGCGGGTAGCGGATTCGGGCCGCCTCGTGCGCGTAGCGGTACGGATGCCGCACCAGCCGCAGGTCGCCCGGGTGCGCCCAGATCGGGATGCCGCGTTCGGCGAACCGGCGGGCGACGCCGACGTGGTCGAAGTGGCCGTGCGTCAGCACGAGGCCGGCGATCTGCCCGGGCCGTCGCCCGAGCGCGCGCAGCGTGGCGAGCAGCGGACCCCAGGAGCCGGGCAGGCCGGCGTCGACGAGGGTCAGGCCGTCGTCGTCGACGATCAGGTAGCAGTTGACGTGCGCCCGTTCGATCAGGAAGACGCCGTCGGCGACCTCTCGGAGTCGGGCGTCGGGTCGTGCGGCGGTGGCGGACATGCGGCGAGTGTACGGACCGCCCTCCAGCGCGCCGACGGGCTTGACAGGCTCAGGCGTCCCTGCGCTGCCCGCGTCGGTTCTTCAGCCACCAGAGGCCGAGCAGCCAGGTGCCGAGCGCGGTGACGATCCAGACGATGAGCGTCGCGAGCACCCACGTGACCGCGCCGTCGACGCGGATGCCGCCCGGGAACAGCGAGGCGATGAGCAGCGCGACGAACGTGGAGACGAGCCCGATGCCGCCGAGGATCGCGGAGGCGTACTGGCGCGCCACGTTGAAGATGAACGGGGAGAGGATCGCCTGCGCGACCGTGAAGACGACCACGGCGACGATGAATCCGCCGGCCTCGACCCGGAAGTCCTCGAGGAGCCATGCGGCGAGCAGGATGCCGAGCGCGGCTGTGATCAGCGAGATCGCGAGCCCGATGAGGAAGCGCACCATGCTCGCAGGCTAGCGCCGCCGACCGCCGCGGGTCGTGAGCGCACGCGCAAGTCGGGCCGTGCTCCACGTGGAGCACGGCCCGACTCGGTCTTGGTGCGGCCGGCGGATCCCGCCAAGGTCGTTGTCCCGACCGCACCGGCTCGGGTTCGCGGCGGCGGGTGACGAGCCCCGCCGCCGCGAAGGACTAGGCGATGTCGGCGATCACCGCCTCGACCGCGCGGATGACCAGGGCGGCTGCGTCGGCGTCACCGCGGATCCGCTTGGGAGCCTGGGTGACGATGAACTGCAGCTTCTGGGTCGCCGTCGCCGTGTCGTCGGCGGCGAGGGCCGCGTCGACCTCGTCGAGGACGTTGCCGAACGAGTTCATCGCGCCCTTGGTGATGCGCTTGTCGCCGGCGAGCGACGCGAGCAGCGAGCGGATGTCGCCCGTCGAGGTCGTGAACACGAACTGGTCGAGGTCGATCCCGCCCGACGAGGTGACGACCACGCGGCCGGTGCCCTCGGGGATCGTCACGAGCGGCACGGACACGTCGGTCCAGCCGGTCGAGTCAACCGCGAAGGTGGCGAACGGCTCGGCGTCGGCGTCGGCCCAGCGCAGCTGCACCGTGCCGGCACCCTTGGCGCGGAGCTCCGCGCCGGTGATGCCGCCGAACTCGACCGGGTCGTAGGCGATCCACTCACCCGAGTCGAGGCCCGAGAGGTAGCGGAAGCCCTCCGCCGACTCGTCGTCGACGACAGTGACCTCGCCCTGGCGGGCGTCGCTGTGCTCCGCCTGCAGGGCGCGCGGGTTGAGCAGCACCACGTCGTCACCGGTCAGCGCCGGCGCCGTGTCGGTGCCCGCGTCGGTGTACGAGGCGCCGATCTGGCCGTAGATGTTCTCGGTCTCGCCGTGGCCGGCCTCGAGCGAGGTCTCGATCGTGGCGGTGCAGCCGGAGCCCGTGAACAGCGGGTGGGTGTGCGTGTTGTCGTGGCCGAGGCCGTAGCTCCACAGCACGCGGCTGCAGTCGATGTCCTCATCCGGGTCGGTGACCTTCACCTCGAAGGCGACCTCGTCGCCCCAGTCCACGAACGAGCCGTTGACGGGCGAGACGATCTCCACGATCGGGGCGGTGTTGCCCACCGTGATGGTGACCGAGGCGAGGCTCACGCGGCCTCCGGCGTCGGTGACGCGGACGCGCGCCTGGTACTGGCCGTCCTCCTCGTAGGTGTACGAGGCGGTCGCCTCACCCGCGGTGAACGTGCCCGAGTTCTCGAAGTCCCAGGCGTAGCTCAGCGCGAGCTCGTCGGGGTGCGAGGAGCCGGTGGCGTCGAACTCGACGGACAGCGGACCGTCGCCCGAGGTCACGGATGCCTCGATGACCGCGCGGGGGCCCTTGGTGCCCTCGACATAGTCGATCCGGTAGAGCCCGGCGTCCGGGTTCGCGCGGAAGAAGCCGTCGCCGTAGTTCAGGACGTAGAGCGCGCCGTCGGGGCCGAACTCGAGGTCCATGACGTTGTCCCACGCGCCGAGCGCGGCGCCGCCGAGGGCGCTGTTCGGCAGGAAGTCCTCGATCTTCGTGACCTCGCCGTCCGGGTCGTCCTGCGAGAAGACGAAGACGCGGTCGCGCGAGAACTCGCCCATGAAGGTCTTGCCGTCCCAGTAGGCCGGGAACTTCGTGTCGGACTCGTTCTCGGCGTCGTAGCGGTAGGTCGGGCCGCCCATGGGCGCCTGGCCTCCCGAGCCGAACTCGGGCCACGGCTGGTGCTCCGGGCGGTCGCCGTACCAGATCTGCGGCGCGGTCGCGGCGGGCAGCTGGTCGAGGCCGGTGTTGTAGCTGCTCGTGTTGATGAGCGTGCCCTCGCAGTCGAACCACTCGCCGGGGGTCGCGGTCTCGAAGTCCCAGTCGTTGTAGTTCGCGTTGGGACCGTGGCAGAACGGCCAGCCGCCGTTGATGGGCTTGGTCGTCGACTGCCACTCCACGTAGCCCATGGGGCCGCGCAGGTCGTTCGCGGTTCCCGCGTCGGGGCCGTAGTCGCCCCACATGACCGCGCCGGTCACCGGGTCGAAGTCCATGCGGAACGGGTTGCGCAGGCCCATGGCGAAGATCTCGGGGCGGGCGTCGGCCGTGCCCGGCGCGAACAGGTTGCCCTCGGGGATCGTGTAGCTGCCGTCCTCCTGGACCGAGATCCGGAGGATCTTGCCGCGGAGGTCGTTCGTGTTGCCGGCGCCGCGTCGGGCGTCGAACCCGGGGTTGTAGCCGGGACGGTCGTTGTTCGGCGCGTAGCCGTTGGCACCCGGGGTGCCCGCCGGGGTGTTGTCACCCGTGGCGAGGAGCAGGTTGCCGTCGTTGTCGAAGGCGACGTCGCCGGCGACGTGGCAGCACTGCCCGCGCTGGACCTCGACCTTGATGATGTCCTGCTGGGTCGACATGTCGAGGGCGTTCGCCTCGGCGTCCCACTTGAAGCGGCTGAGCTGGTTGTACCCGAGCCACTGGTCCCAGTACGAGGCGTCGGCGCCGGCGGGAAGCGTGTTGGGGGCGGATCCGGCCGGCGTGGTCGTCGGGTACGGCGCCTCCATCACGCGGGGCGCGTAGTAGAGGTAGACCCAGCCGTTCTCTTCGAAGTCGGGGTCGAGGGTGACCGTCTGCAGGCCGTCCTCGGAGTTGGCGTAGACGTCGATGGTGTTGACCGTCGTCGTCGTTCCCTGCGCCGGGTCGGTCAGCCGCAGCTGTCCGTTCCTGGTGGTGTGCAGGACCCGCGAGTCGGGCATCACGGCGAGGTCGATCGGCTCGCCCACGCCGTTCGTGGTGGCGAGCGTCACGCGCTCGTAGTTTGCCCACGTGGTGGCCGTGACCTCGTCTCCGTGGTCATGGCCGGGGTGAGCGGCGGCGGGCCCCGCGAAGGCGACGGATGCCGCGACCGCGGACCCGATCACCAGCGCCGCGAGGCGCGAACGTGCGATGTGCATGGATGTGCTCCAGTCGGATGGAAGGAGGTTCGGCGGGATCCATGTGGTACCGGGCCGCGCGGGGGGTTGGTCACCCGCGCGGCCCGGGGTCTCGCTCAGCCGCGCAGGGCGGCCAGGTTCTCGTACGACAGTGCAGCCAGCTGCAGCGACTGTCCGGGGTTGGCGCCGCCGCCGGGGGCGGTGTCCTGCTCCCACATCGGGTTGTGCGATCCCTTGGCGCCGACGCGACGGAAGAAGGTCGAGTAGTCGATGTCGCCCTCGCCGAACGGGGTCATGACGTAGCCGTTGGCCTGGGTCGTGTCCTTGCGGCCGTCCTTCGCGTGGAACAGCGGGAACCGCTTGGTCTGGGCCGCGACGACGGCGGCGGGATCGAAGATGCGCTGCACCGACGACCCGTCGGGTGCCGTGAACGTGTGGTGCTTGTACTGCGCCACGTGCGCCCAGTAGATGTCCATCTCGAGGAACACGTGCTTGGGATCGGTGTTCGCGAGGAACCACTCGAGGCGACGGATGCCGCTCGAACGCGTCGGGCGCCCCAGGGCGTCGAGCGGTCCGCTGTCGAGCAGGAAGCTGTACGCGATGTCGTGGTTGTGCGTGTACAGCTTCAGCCCGTGCGTCGCGGCGCGCTCACCGAGGAAGTTCCAGCGGTCGGCCGCGGCCTGCCAGTCGGCGAGGTAGGCGCTGCCCGTGGGGTCGCCGCCGGTGCCGATGTGGCCGAGGCCAAGGATGTTCGCGATCTCGCACGCCGCGTCGAAGGAGGCGAGCGTGGCGTCGGTGAGCGTCGACGGGATCGAGCCGTGGTTGCCCTCGGCCTCGAGCCCGTTGTCGTCGAGCCACTTCCGCAGCAGCTTCGCACCCTCCGGGTTGTTGACGTTGCCGCCCTCGGCGTTCGCATGCTGGTTGTACCCGGCGAACTCGATCTGCCGGTATCCGATGCGGGACAACTCTTCGAACACCTCGCGGAATCCCGAGGGCAGATCCGTCGTGCCGGGGTCGCGCGAGATGGCGTCGCGGACCGTGTAGAGAATGATGCCGCGCTTGCTCGCCGGCACGAGGACGCCGTTGGCGTTCCCGACCGGGTTCGCCGCAGCCGGCGACGCGTGGACGTGGCCGCCTGCGAGTCCCACGGCGGCTGCCGCGGCCATGCCCGTGGTCGCCGCCAGCAGCTGCCGGCGGGTCAGGCCGAGGCTGCGCCCGAGGACCCGGGCGTCGTGCTCGGCCTGTTCCGTCAGTTCATCCATGATGCTCCCTTGCACTGAACCGTTGTGGAAGACGGGCGGCGATGCCCTTCGAGTCACTCCCCGCACCGTTGCTCGTGAGTTGGCGTCCACGAACTTTCTCGGACGCTACGGCATTAATCCGTCGCAGGTCAAGCAAAAGAGTCGGTCAGATGCGCGGCTTTCAACTTTCTACGACAAAAGCCCCGGCGCCATGTGGACTCCGCCGAAGGGGCGCAGCGCGCTCCGCTCTTCCGTCGCGGCCCTCCGAAGAGCAGGATGAGCCCATGCGACATCACGCCCGGCGGCACGGCGCATGACCGCCGACGCGCCCGACGCGGACGGCCGGGAGGGCGGCCGCCCGAGTGCCGACGGCCGCGCCGCGCGCCGTGTCCAGGGCACCTACTACACGCTCACGCTCGGCAACACGCTCGCCGCCTCGTTCATCTGGGGCATCAACACACTGTTCCTCCTCGACGCGGGGCTCACCAACCTCGAGGCCTTCGCCGCGAACGCGTTCTTCAGCCTCGGGATGTTCGTGTTCGAGATCCCGACGGGCGTCGTCGCCGACACCCTCGGCCGGCGGGCGTCGTACCTGCTCGGCACGCTCACGCTCGCGGCCACCACCGCGCTGTACTGGATGCTCTGGGTGTGGCAGTCGCCGTTCTGGGCGTGGGCGGTCGTGTCGGTCCTGCTCGGCCTCGGCTTCACGTTCTTCTCCGGCGCCGTCGACGCCTGGCTCGTCGACGCCCTGACCGCGACCGGGTACTCGGGCAGTCTCGAGGCCGTCTTCGGCCGGGCCGTGATCGTCGGCAGCGTGGCGATGCTCGGCGGCTCGGTGCTCGGCGGCGTGATCGCGCAGCTGACCAACCTCGGCGTGCCGTTCCTCATCAGGGCCGGCATCCTCGTGGTGATGCTCGTCGTGGCCGCGGTGCTCATGCGCGACCTCGGCTTCACCCCCGAGCGCGGCGCCGGTCCGCTGAAGGCCACGCGCACCGTGCTGCGGGCGTCGATCACGCACGGACTCGGCAACCGTCCGGTCCGCTGGCTCATGCTCACCACCCCGTTCACGACGGGCGTGGGGTTCTACGCGTTCTACGCCCTCCAGCCGTACCTGCTCGAGCTGTGGGGCGACGAGGGCGCCTACTCGATCGCCGGTCTCGCGGCCGCCCTGCTCTCGGGTGCGGGCATCGTGGGCGGCCTGCTCGCGCCCGTCGTCCGGCGCCGCTTCCGCAAGCGGACCTCCGTGATCCTGCTGTCGACGATCACGAGCGCGGCGGTGCTCGTCGCGCTCGCCGTCTCGGCGAACTTCTGGGTCGCCGTGGTGCTCATCGCCGTCTGGGGCGTGTCGTCGTCCATCGACGACCCGGTGCACCGCGCGTACCTGAACGACATGATCCCGTCGAAGCAGCGGGCGACGGTCCTGTCGTTCGATTCGCTGCTCGGCAGCGCGGGAGGCGCGGCGATCCAGCCGGTCCTCGGTCGCACGGCCGACCTCGGCGGCTACGGCTTCTCCATGCTGTGGAGCGGCGTCATCCAGGCGCTCGCGGTGCCGTTCGTGCTGCTGAGCCGGGCGCAGCACGACCCGGCCGACACCGCCCGCGAGGTGACGTCGGCGCCGCAGCCCGGCGACGAGCCGACGACGGATGCCGCGCTGCCGCCCACCGTCGACTGACGCGCGGGGCCGCTGGCTCAGGCCGTGAGCGTGGTGACGCGTCCGTTGAGGTCGGATGCCGCGGCATCCGTCGACCACAGTGCGACGACCTCGTCGGCGAGGCGCCCTTCGAGGCCGGCGAGCGACTTCACGCGGAAGGTCACCGAGGCGGCGGGCGAGTCCGCCTTGCGGAACCCGTCGGCGAGCGAGCGCATCCACGACTCGCTCGCGGCCTTGATCGCGGTGTAGTTCGCGCCGCCCGCGGTGGGCTTCTCGACCGTGGTCGACGACACGATCGCGATGCGCCCGGCGTCGGAGTCGACCAGGTCGTCGAAGAACACGCGGCTGACGTGGCGCAGCGCCGTGAAGGAGCGCTCGAGGAACCGGTAGTCCTCCTCGGTCTGGCCGGCGATGCCGCCGCCGCCGCGCCATCCGCCCACGAGGTGCACGATGCCGTCGACGTCGCCCACCTTGGCGTGCACGCGCATGGCCGCCTCGAGGACGTCGTCGCCGTCGGTGAGGTCGGCGCGCTCGCCGACGACGCCCGGGATCTCGACCTCGAGCTCGTCGAGCCGGCCCTGGTGGCTGCCGATGGCCACCACGCGCGCCCCCGCGTCGGCGAGGGCGCGGGCCACCGCGCGTCCGGCGGCGCTCGTCGCGCCCGCGATCACCACGACCTTGTCCTGCAGCTCAGTCACGGTAGGGCATCCTCTCATGCGTCTCGGGGCGCGCGCTCCACGCGCCGATGGTCGAGTAGGCCGCTCGCGGCCGTATCGAGACCCGTCGTCTCGGTACGCGCGCTTCGCGTGCTACTCGACCACCGGCGTTGCAGCGATGTCGATACCGGTCAGGCGTCGTCGGCGGTGATGCCCACCGTCGACTCGATGACCGGCTTCATCTTCTTGTCGAGCGCCTCGTAGAACATCGAGAGCGGGAACTCGTCGTCCATCACGAGGTCGGTGTACCCCTTGGGCGGGCCCGCGAGCACCTCGCGGGGCAGGCCCTCGGCCCAGACCGACGCCGGGTTGGGCGTGAGCACCGAGCGGACCAGCTCGTACGCGGCGAGCCAGTGCGCCGTCTTCGGCCGGTCGATCGACTTCCAGTAGAGCTCGTCGATCGCGTCGCCGAGTTCGACGACGGCATCGGGCACCGCGTCCCAGTCGAAGCTCAGCGAGACGTCGGTCCACTCGAGCACGTGCTTCTGGTGCAGCCACGCGAACAGCAGCTGTCCGCCGAGTCCGTCGTAGTTGCGCACCCGCGAGCCGGTGATCGCGAACCGGAAGATCCGGTCGAAGATCACCGCGTACTGCACGAGCTTGGCGTGCTCGAGCATCTGGGCGTCGACCGCGTCGAGCTCGTCGCCGGCCTCGACCCGCTTGCGCAGGCTGCGCTCGATCTTCACCGACTCGCGGAACGCGGTCAGGTCGCAGCGCAGCTCCTCCAGCGAGTAGAGGAAGTACGGCATCCGCTGCTTGATCATGAACGGGTCGAACGGCAGGTCGCCGCGCATGTGGGTGCGGTCGTGGATGATGTCCCACATCACGAAGGTGCGCTCGGCGAGCTCCTGGTCGTCGAGCAGCGAGGCCGCGTCATCCGGCAGTTCGAGCTTCGTGATCTCGGAGGCCGCGCGCACGACCCGGCGGTAGCGGGCCGCCTCGCGGTCCTGGAAGATCGCGCCCCACGTGAACGGCGGGATCTCGCGCATCGCGACCGTCTCGGGGAAGAGCACGGCCGAGTTGGTGTCGTAGCCGGGGGTGAAGTCGACCAGCCGCAGGCTCACGAAGAGCTTGTTGCCGTAGTCGCCGGCCTCGAGGTGCGCGATGAACTCGGGCCAGATCGTCTCGACGACGAGCGCCTCGACGTGCCGGTCGGACGAACCGTTCTGGGTGTACATGGGGAACACGACGAGGTGGCGGATGCCGTCGACGCGGTGCAGCTGCGGCTGGAACTCGACGAGCGAGTCGAGGAAGTCCGGCACGCCGAGGCCCTCGGCCTGCCACTTCCGGAAATCGGCCTGCAGCGCCTCGAAGTAGGCGGCCTCGTGCGGGAATCGCGGCGCGAGCGCGGCGACCGACTCGACGATCGCGTCGACGAGGGCGGATGCCTCGGGCCGGTCGGACTCCTCGGGGACCGAGCCGTCCTTGACCTGCAGCGACTGGAGGCGCGTGGCGGACTCCTTGAGGCGCAGCCAGGCCGGGTCGGTCTCGACCCCGTCGGCGAGGGCGATGAGCTCGGGGGTGATCGCGATGCCGGTCTCGTCCTCGAGAACCTCGGGCTCGCCAACGATTGCAGACAGGGTGTTCTGTGACATCGGAACCTCCGTTCTCAGGGGATCGGGCCTCGCGGCGCAGGTGGTGGGGGCGTGATTCGCCCCGCTCGTCCAAGGCTACGTGCAGCCTCTCCGCGATTGATTGCGGGTGCGCGCGGGAATCTTGCGTCCGCGCAAGATTTCGCGCTCGCAAGCTGCGGCGCAGCGCAGTCGCCGGGACACGAGGCTCGCCGCGGACTGGGAAACCGGCTCGGGAGGTTAGCGTGGAGGCATGGGGGAGGCGGCCGTCTCGCGCACGCGCCGGCCCGCGCGTCGCGTCGGGACGGCCCTGTCGGCCGCCCTGCTGGCGACGGCACTCGCCTCGTGCACCGCGCTCGTGCCCGGGTCGCCGGTCGCGAGCGGCACGCCCGGGCCCCCGCCGACGGCCTCCGCTCCGCCGACGCCCACCGGTCCGCCGCCCGAGTCGCCGCGGCTCGTGCCCGGCCCGCCGCGCCTGTCGGCCGCCGACGCGCCGGGCCTCGTCGGCCGACTCGCGGCGACCACCGGTCCGGACCTCGCCGTCGCCGTCCGCTGGGCCGTGCCGCCGGGCGCCAGTGCCCTGGGCGACCGCCTCGACGAGCGCGTCGAGCAGCTGGCGCGCGACTTCGCCGCCGCCCACGGCGCCGGGTGGGTGCCCGCGGTCGACGTCCTGCCGGGCGGCGACACCGGCCCGTGCCGCGGCGCCAGCCTCGGCACCGCGGTCGGAGCGGTGCTCACGATCGACTGCGGCATCGTCACGGCGGCCGGCGCGCTGCTCGGTGAGCGGCTGACCGTGATCCGCCGCGAGCCCGGCGCTGCGGCATCCGTCGCCCGCGAGGTCTGGTACACAAATGCCGCCACCGGGGCCGTCCACGACGGGCCCGCGCTCTACGAGCCCGGGCGCGAACCCCGTGTGCTCGGACTCGTCGCCGAGGCGCTGCGCGCGGCCGGCCGCATCGGCATCGAGGATCCGTGGGCCGGTGTCGACCCGGCCGCGGCCCGGGGGCTGCTCGTCGACTCGGCGGTGACGCCGACCGGCATCGTGGTGACGCTCCCGCTCGCCGGGTCGGTCGTGCCGGTGTCGGTCCTCCTGCCCACCCGACTGCTGCAGCCGTTCCTCAGCGAGGCGGGCCGCAGCGCCACCGCGACGGCCGCCGCCGACGAGCCCTTCGCCGCGCCGGCGGCGCCGGCGGGCGGCGACCCGGTCGACTGCTCGTTCGTCGCGTGCGTCTCGATCACGTTCGACGACGGACCCACGGGCCTCACGCCCGGGCTGCTGGACGTGCTCGACCGGACCCGCGCGCCGGCCACGTTCTTCGTCCAGGGGTCGTCGGTGCAGCGCAACCCGGACACGGCCGCCCGCATCGTCGACAGCGGTCACGAGATCGCCAACCACACGTGGGGGCACCCCGACCTCACCAAGCTGAAGGACGACGCCGCCGTCCGCCGCGAGGTCGACCGCACGCAGGCGGCGATCCGCGAGGCCACGGGCGTGACCTCGCGCAGCATCCGCCCGCCCTACGGCGCTTCGGACCGCCGGGTGCGCGCCCTGGTGGCGCTGCCGTTCATCGTGTGGGACGTCGACACGAACGACTGGCGCGACCCGGGCGCCGACGTGATCGTGCAGCGGGCCGTCGGCGAGAGCCGGCGGGGCAGCCTCGTGCTCATGCACGACACGCACGAGCAGACGATCGAGGCGGTGCCGGGCGTCATCGCCGGGCTCCGGGCGCGCGGGTTCACGCTGGCGACGGTGTCGGCGCAGTTCGGCGGCGCGCTGCCCGCGTCGGGTCTCGTGAGCCACGGTCCTCGCTGAGTCGACCGCCCGCAGCAGTGGCCGCTCAGGCCGGCCCGGCTCGGTGCAGGCACGGATGCCGCGGGCCGCCATCCCTCAGCGGCATCCGTGCGGGCACCCGGGCAGTTCGCGGGCGAATCGGCGGGAGGGCACTGATCCCGCGATACCTGAGGATTCCTAACCTCTGTTTCATCCCCGCTCCAGAGAGTCGGGTCCCGTGAAGGAGAAGGAACCATGAACACCAACCGAACCGCCATCGTCGGCGGAACCGCCGCGCTGCTGCTGGTGCTGACCGGCTGCGCCGGGGTCGAAGGACAGTTCGACGACGGCGCCCGCGCCGAGTCCGCGCAGCAGCGGGTGTCGGCCTCGCAGTCGAAGCTCAGCCCCGACCAGGTCGCCCAGGCGATCGAGGCGTACGAGCGCCTCCGCGAGGTCAAGGAGGCGGAGTTCCGGTCGCAGGCCGCCGAGCGCGCCGCAGCCGACATGACCCGCAACGAGCGCATCCGCGAGGTCCGGCAGTCGGAGTCGACGCCGGTGCTCAGCGTGCAGGAGCGCATCCGCCAGGCGAAGCAGGCCGAGTCGCGGCCGCTCACGTCCTACGCCCAGACCGAGGTGCAGGAGCTGGTGCGCCAGTCGAAGCAGTCCGAGTCGGAGCCGGCGCCGCAAGGCCCGACGCCGATGACGCCGGAGCAGGTGCGCGAGTTCAAGGCATCGCAGGTGCAGTGAGCAGCGGGCACGACGACCTGGACATCCACCACGGGGCGCGGAGCCGGTGAGCGATCACCGGTCACGCGCCCCGAGTACGTGCGCACGGAACCGACGCGCCGCAGCGGCATGACGTTGGTCCGTCGATCCATGGCCCGGACACGACATGATGCAGGCATGGACGCCTCCGGTGCCGCACCCGAACCCGCACCCGAACCCGAACCCGATCCCGCACCCGCGACGGAGCCCGCAGCCGAGGCCGCGCCCGCCCGGCGACCCGATCGCACGCTGCTCGTGATCCTCGCCGTGATCGCCGCGCTGGTGATCGTGGCGCTCGTCGTCGTCTTCTCCCGCGGCGAGCCGGCGCGGCTCGACGAGTCCACCCCGGAGGGCGTGGTCCAGGCCTACGCTGCCGCGGTCATCGACGGCGACGAGGACGAGGCGATCCGGCACCTCGTCCCGGAGGTCGCCGACGACTGCGTGCCCATCGACGGCGCGCCGACGGACCGGATGCGCGTGACGCTGGTCTCGACCACCGAGCGCGACGAGTCGGCCGATGTCGAGGTGCTCATCTCGTGGTCGTACGACGAAGGGCCGTTCGGCGGGTCCGGCGTCGACGAGCGCGGCGACTTCGACCTGGTGCGCGTCGACGACGGATGGCGCATCGAGACGGCGCCGTGGCCGCTCACGATCTGCGACCCGGGGATGTGGCGAGGATGACCGCGCCCGCGCCCGGCGGTGCGCAGCGGACGGTGCGTCGACTCATCGTCTACGGGCTCCTGTTCGTCCTCGTCGTCATCACCGCCATCGGACTCGCAGGGCTGCTCGAGCGACTCATCGACGCCGGCACCCCGATCGCGGGCGGCGGCGCCTCCGACCTCGCCCTCTGGCTCGCCTTCACGCTCATCGGCGGACCGCTCGCCGCCGTGCTCTGGTGGGTGGTGTGGCGTCGTCTCGGCGACGAAGCCGAACGCGGCTCGCTCGCGTGGGGGCTCTACCTGACGGCGATGTACACCGTGTCGCTCGTGGTGGCGACCTCCGCACTGCTCGCGGCGGCGACCGCGGCGCTCGAGGGTCGCGCGCTGCCCACCGAGCTCGCGACCGGCCTCGTCTGGGCGGCGGTGTGGGGCTGGCATCGGTGGATGTCGCGGCATCCGGTCAAGCACCCGACGCGCCTGCGCACCGTGCCGTTCGTGATCGCGGCGGTCTACGGCCTGGTGCTGCTCGTCTCGGGAGCGATCGGCGCGCTGGGCACGCTCCTCGACGAGGCGATCCTCGGCGCCACCGCTCCGGCGCTCGCGGGCGCTCCCTGGTGGCGGAGCGTGGTGGACGCCCTCGTCACGGCCGCGGTCGGCGGCCTGATCTGGTGGTGGCACTGGGCACGCGACGGGGTTCGCGGGTTCCGCACGGGATTCGCGGCGGTCGCGCTGGTGGTCGTCGGCGTCCTCGGCGGCGCCGCGGTGACCCTCGCCGGCGTCGGGACGGCCCTGTGGGTGGCGCTCCGCCTCGCCCTCGACCACACCGAGACGGCGACGCGGATCCTGGAACCGCTGGGCGGTGCCCTCGCGGCGGCCGCGGTCGGCGCGCTGGTGTGGCGTTCGCACCAGCGGATCGCGGCGGTCCGCTCGGACGGCACGCGCCGCGCCGCGGGCCTCGTGCTGTCGGGCCTGGGACTGGCGGCGGCCGCGTCGGGCATCGGCGTCATCGTGAACGCCACGCTGGGCGCGTTCGTGAGTTCGCTCGTCGCCGCCGACACGCGAACCCTCCTGCTCGCGGGCATCGCCGCGCTGGTCGTCGGCGCGCCCGTGTGGTGGCTGGCCTGGCGACCGACGCGGCGTCCGGACGCCGAGGAGCTCGGTTCCCCGGGTCGACGCGTCTACCTCGTCGCCGTGTTCGGCATCAGCGCGGTCGTCGCACTCATCGCGCTGCTCGTCGTCGGCTTCCGGGTGTTCGAGTTCGTGCTCGATGCGACGACCGGCGCGAGCCTCCTCGACCGCGTCCGCGCACCGCTCGGCCTGCTCGTCGCGACCGCCCTCGTCTTCGCCTACCACTTCGCGGTCTGGCGTCGCGACCGGTCGGCGATCGCCGAGCAGGGGCTCGCGCCCGTGCGGCGCATCGCGCGCGTGGTGCTCGTGGCGACGGATGACGCGGCCGCGCTCGCCCCCGCGATCGAGGCGGCGACGGGCGCATCGGTCACGGTGTGGCGGCGCGAGCCGGTCGCAGGCGCGCCGTCCGCCGAGCTCCAGGTGCCAGATGCCGCAGCCATCGCCGCCGCGTTCGACGGCATCGCCGCCCGCCGCGTGCTCGTGCTCGCCGGTCCCGGCGGTCGGTTCGAGGTGGTGCCGTTGGTCGAGTGACGCGTCTGGCGTCAGGAGTAGTCGGCGGTCACGGTCCGTGCGCCGCCGTCGAGGCGCATCGTTCCGCCGTGCGGCACGATCCACTGCGGACGGGTGTGCCCGAAGGGCACGCCGACGCAGACGACCGCGTCGGGCGCGTAGCGGGCCACCTGTTCCACGATGGCGTCGCGTTGGGCCGCCCGATGGCGTGCGCGTTCCTCCGCGCTCGGAACGGGTGAGCCGATCGCGCTGGCCGGCGTGCGCGCGACGAGGACCCCGGCGACCGCCGCGAGGAGGCCGCGCTCGCCGAGTCCGCGCACCCATCGCCTGACCTGCTCCGTCGAGGGCAGTTCCTCGCTCGTCTCGAGCAGCAGGATGCCGCCCTCGAGGTCCTCCGTCTGCGGCATCCGCTCGGCGAGGGCGAGCTGGTCGATGACCTCGAGGCAGCCGCCCCACGTCGGGCCCTCGACGGCGCGGGCGGGACCGGCCCACGCCCACGGCTCGGTCGGTTCGTGGTCGCCGAACTCGGTGAGCGCACGCGGGTCGGCCCAGTCGATGCCGAAGTCCTGCGACGTGCCCGGTTCGGTCAACTCGATCACGCCGCCCTCGAGCAGCGCCGCGCGAAGCGAGATCCGGTGCACGTCGTCGACGCGCGGTCCCGGGCCGAGGTGCACCTGCGTCGACCCGCCGTAATAGCTCGGCACGCCGACGCTCCAGAGGAGGTTGTGCAGGCTGGTGTTGTCGCTGTACCCGAGGAACGGCTTCGGATTCGCCGCGACCACGTCGGCGTCGACGTGCGGGACCACGGTGACCTGGTCGTCCCCGCCGATCGTCGCGGTGATCGCCCGGATCGAGGCATCCGCGAAGGCCGCGGTGACGTCGGCGGCCCGCGCCTCCGCGCTCGCGCCCAGCTGCCGCGTCGTCGGGAACTCCACGGGGACGAGGCCCGTCGTCTCCGCGAGCCGCTCCATGGCCTGCTCGTGGACGCGCGCGGCCACCGCGGGCGCGGCGAACGCGGGGGAGAGCACGGCGATGCGGTCTCCGGGTCGGGCCTTCGGCACGTGCGGGAATCGGCGGGCGCTCATGCCTCGATCCAACCAGCCGGCGGCGGGTGGTTCACGCGGTGCGGCCGGTGTCGTTCTCGCCGAAGCGGTCGCCTGCGGCATCCGCTTCTCGAGCCTCGCTAGGCGGAGTCCCTCAGGGGCTCGAGCGCGGCGAGGATGAGGTCGAGGCCGAACGCGAACTCCTCCGTCGGGTCGTAGCCGGCGGCGACGAGGGCTGCGGCGGACTCGTTGAGGTGGGGGAACTGCTCCGGAGGGAGTTGGGGCAGGTAGACCCCCTCGGTCATCTCGGCGAGTTCGTGGGCGGTGTCGAACGGCAGCCCGGCTTCCTGCAGGGCGAAGCCGTACACGTAGCTGTCGAGCAACCAGTTGGCGTGGGTCGCCATCACGACCGAGAAGCCGGCCCGTCTCAGGCAGGCGGTGACCGCTTCGCGGTGGCGGAGGTTCGCGGGGCCGGGTGAGGTCCGCGACTCCATCAGGCCGATGGCCCACGGGTGTCGCGCGAGCACCTGACGGGCGGATGTCGCGCGGCGCCGGATCGCCGACTGCCAGTCGGTGCCGTCGGGCGGGAGTTCGATCTCCTGGAAGACGACGTCGATCATCGCGTCGAGCAGCTCGTCCTTGTTCGCCACGTAGTGGTACAGCGACATCGCGCCCGCGCCGAGCTCGCCGGCCAGCCGGCGCATGCTGAGCCCGCCGACGCCCTCGCGATCGGCGAGCCGGATCGCGCGCTCCACGACCCGCTGCGTGCTGAGCCCTGCGTCGGGCGGGACCGGGCGTTGTCTCTCCACGGGATCGGGTCTCCTCATTCAGGGGCGGACGCTTGACAATCGTACACTGTACGGCTCAGAGTACAGCGTACGACGTACGGTGTACGAAACGCCGTACCTGAAGTGAAAGGCAACCGATGACCATGCGCACGACCACCGCGAACCTGCTCGACAGCCCGCCCGTCCCCGTCCAGGCCAAACTGGCCGCCGCGTGGACCAGCTTCATGTTCCTGTACGTCTACGTGGACTACTACCACCTGTACAAGCCCGGTGCCGTCGACGACATCCTCGCCGGTGTCGTGTTCGAGTTCGACATCAGCCCGGCGTTGCTGACGGGCTTCCTCGCACTGATCGCGATTCCGGCCCTGATGGTGATGCTCTCGATGACGCTCCCGGCCCGGGTGAACCGCGGCGTGAACCTCGTCGTGGCCTCGCTGTACATCCCGGTCACGGTGTTCAACGCCGTCGGGGAATCGTGGGCGTGGGCCTCGTTCTACGGACTCTCCATCGGCCTCGAGTTGTTGCTGCTCGCGGCCATCCTCCGCTTCGCCTGGGCGTGGCCCCGGACCGTCGCCCCGGCCGAGCCGGCGACCAACGATCTGCGGCAGGGCGCCCGGAGCTAGATATCCGTCAGGGCGACGTTCGCCGGCGGCGGTGAAGGAGTGTCGAGATCAGTGGCCTTCTGGACCCATAGTCTGCGTGGATGACGACCCGACCCGAATGGAGCTCGGCCAGGGCCACGATCGTGCTCGCCGTGGGCGTTGCGCTCCTCGTGGTCGGCATCTGGGTTGCCACTCTCCTCACCCCGAGCCCTCGGCCGATGACGGTCGAGGCTGCAGCCGCGGAGGTGGCGGCTCGGCTCGACCGGATCGAAGGCACCCTCCCCGAAGCATCCGTGCTCGATCGTTCGGAGACGATTGCACGAGAAGCGTGCCCTCTCGAAGGGCGAGGGGAGCAGGCACGGGTTGTGCGGGTGATCGATGTGGACCCGGAGTTCGATCGGGTGACCTGGGCCAGGGCCCTGGCCCAGGAGTTCGCCGAGTCAGACGGGTGGGTGGTTCGCACGAAAGCGCTCGAAACTCGCGAGAACCTCGAGATCCGTGTCGTCGGGCGCGACCTGCTCGTGGTCGACATCATCGCGCGCGGCGACCCGGCCCAGGCACGCATCACCCTGCGCTCCCGGAGCGAATGCAGCAGCGCCAGCTGATCGGTGGTGATGGGTGTGGACCGATCCGTGGATGCGAAACGCGAACGCTGACCGGCCGAATTGGCCGGACGGGAACAGCTGCGGCTCAGTGTGGTCCGAGTTGTACGCCCGCGGTGTGAGCCGCTGCGATCGCCTCGCTGTGCGATCGCTCATTGGCGAACGAGTGATCGGCGTCGCCTCGCCAGAGCGCGAAGGGCGGGAACCGTTAGCCGGTCCGCTGGCGGGCGGTCCGGAGCGCGAGAAGCGCGTGGCGCATGAGAATCCGGGCGGTGCGACACCGGAGCGGGGCATCTGGCGGATTCTCATGCATGACGTCAAGGGCAGGGGCAGGGGTCGCCGTCGGAGATCCGCCGTCACCCCGGACCACCCGCCCGCGAACCTGGCCCGGCCAGGGTGCCCCATGCGAGACGCCGTGGAGCGGCGTGCGGGGCTCGCGCGCGGGCTCACGCTCAGCGGCGGAGGCTCACGCCCAGCGGCGGATCGCCCACCGTTCGAACAGTCCGACGATCGAGTCGGTGAGCTTGCCGAGCACGGCGAGCAAGATGATCGCAAGGAAGATCCGGTCGATGCGACCGTTCTGCCCCGAGTCGAGGAGCAGGAAGCCGAGGCCCATCGACGACGCGATGAGCTCCGCGGCGACGAGGAACAGCCACGCCTGCGCGAGCGCGAGGCGCAGGGCCGAGATGACGGATGGCACGACCGCCGGCAGCTGCACGGTCGCGAAGAGCGGCACTCCGCGCAGGCCGAACGCACGGCCGGCTTCGAGCAGGCGACGGTCGACATGCCGCAGGGCCGCGGAGACGATCGTGTACACGGGGAAGAACGCGCCGATCGCGATGAGGATGATCTTCGACTCCTCGCCGATCTTGAACCACAGGATCAGCAGCGGCACCCACGCGAGCGACGGAACGGCGCGCAGCGCGCCGAGGGTGGGGGCGAGGAGGATGTCGCCGAGCCGCGACAGCCCGACGATCGCGCCGACGAGAAGCCCCAGGGCCGCGCCGAACGCGAAGCCGAGGAACACGCGCTGCGTCGAGATCGCGACGTACTGGCCGAGGAGCCCACGCTCGGCGAGGTCGACGGCCGCTTGCCACACCATCGCGGGCGACGGCAGCATCGACACCGGCACGAGGCCCGTCGTCGAGACCACCTGCCACGTGGCGAGCAGGGCGATCGGCAGCAGCGCGCCGCCGACGACCACGAACCAGCGTCGGCCCGTCAGGGGGCGCCGTTCGCGAGGTGCGCCGGCGGGCACGGCGACGGATGCCGCGGGGCGCGGCGTGGATCGAGCGATGGTGCGGCTCGCGGCATCCGTCGTCATGGTGTGCTCCCGGAGGGGTTACTTCGCGAAGCGCGCCGGGTCGGCGTTCGTCGCGAACTCGTCGTGGATGAGGGTCTCGAGGGCCTCGTCGACCTGCTGCTGCGACGCGACGTCGCCGAGCTCGACGAACACCGGGCCGATCTTCTCGAGCACCGACACCTGGGCGTCGCCCGGCACGTTGTCGATGTCGAGGTTCGCGCGCTCCTCGATGACCTTGGTGGCCACCGCGAGGTCGAGGCCGGCGACCTCGGCAAGGATCTCCGCGGTCTCCTCCGGGTTCTCCTCGGCCCACTCGCGGGCCCGCTCGTACGCGTCGACGACGAGCTGGGCGACCTCGGGCTTCTCCTCGATGAACGACTCGGTCGCGTTGAGGAAGCCGTAGCTGTTGAAGTCGACGTTGCGGTAGATCAGGCTCGCGCCCGCCTCCTCGGCGCCGGCCATGATGGGGTCGAGACCCGCCCACGCGTCGACCGACCCGTTCTGCAGGGCGGCCCAGCCGTCGGCGTGCTGGAGGTTCTCGACGGTGACGTCGTCGGCCGAGAGCCCGGCCTCCTCGAGCGACTGCAGCAGGAAGAAGTAGGGGTCGGTGCCCTTCGTCGCCGCGACGGTCTTGCCCTCGAGCTCCTCGACCGACTCCAGCTCGCTGCCGGGGCCGGCGACGATCGCCGCCCACTCGGGCTGCGAGTAGATGTCGATGACCTTGATGGGGGAGCCGTTCGAGCGTGCGAGCAGCGCCGCCGAGCCGGCCGTCGAGCCGACGTCGATCGCGCCGGCACGGAGCGCCTCGTTGGCCTTGTTCGACCCGGCCGACTGCACCCAGGTGACCTCGAGGCCCTCGTCCTCGAGCCAGCCCTGCTCCTTGATGATGAGGCTCAGCGGGTTGTAGGTGGCGAAGTCGATGTTGAGGGTCTGACCCTCGACCGATGCCGCGTCGGCGGCGGCGGCGGGCTCGGCGGCCTGGTTCTCGCCGGCCACGCAGCCCGACAGCAGCAGGGCGGAGGCGGCGGCGCCCGCGACGAGCGCGGTGCGGAGGACGGTGGTGCGGGACATGGGACTCCTTCGGTGCGGGTTCGGTTCGCTGCGGCGCCCCGGGTGCTGTGTCGGGTGCCGCAGCTGGTCAGTACGGGTAGTGGGGGATGGTCGTGGTGGCCTGGATGCCGCGGGCGGTGCCGTGCCGGTCGATGCCGAGGCCGTCGAGCAGTCGGCCCCGAAGCTCGGCAAGTTCGGCCGATCCGCGGTCGCGCGGGCGGTGGCCGGGAACGACGACGGTCTGGCGGATGCCGGCACCCGGCGTCTCCCCGTCGGTGCCGAGCAGCACGATGCGGTCGGCGAGCTGCAGGGCCTCGTCGACGTCGTGCGTGACGAGGAGCACGGTGGTCGGTTCGGCGCGGTGCACGTCGAGCAGGAGGTCCTGCATCTTCAGGCGCGTGAGCGCGTCGAGCGCGCCGAACGGCTCGTCGAGCAGGAGCACCTCGGGGTTGCGGGCGAGGGCGCGGGCGAGCGAGGCGCGCTGCGCCATCCCGCCGGAGACCTCGTGCGGCCGGTGCCCGGCGAAGTCCGCGAGCCCCACGAGCTCGAGCAGGCGCGCCACGTGCTCGCGCCCCTCGCGACGGTCGCCGCCGCGCGGCAGGCCCAACGCGACGTTCCGCTCGATGCTCCGCCACGGCAGCAGCCGCGGCTCCTGGAAGCCGACCGCGCACCGCACGTCGTACGGTGCGACCGGCGCCTCGCCGATGGCCACCTCACCCGACGTGGGGCGATCGAGGCCACCGGCGATCCGCAGCAGGGTGGACTTGCCGCATCCGCTCGGCCCCAGGATCGCGACGATCTCACCCGCCGCCACCTCGAGGTCGATGCCGCGGAGCACCTCGCGCTCGCCGCCGTCGGGCGCCGCGAACGCGCGCCCCAGCCCGCGGAACGCGACCGGCGCGGCCGTCTCGCGCGCGGCGACGGCGGCCGGCGCGGCGGGGGCGATGGTCGACATGCGGACTCCGATGGGTGCGGGACGGGTACGGTCCGCTCGACGCTACCCAGCCGCTCCGCCCGCGTCAGGCGCGCCCGAAGCACGGCGTAACCTCAGCCGCAACACGGCGTCACACACGCGCCGCCGGTGGTCGAGTGGCACCGGCGAGGCCGGAGCGTACCGAGACCGACGGCCGGGCGCCGGCCCGCGGCATCCGCTCGTCAGAGGCGCTTCGCCATGTGGATCGACGCCGGCAGGAACCCGAGCGTGCGGTACAGCGCGAGCGCACCCTCGTTGTAGGCGAAGACGTTGAGCATGAGCGACGTCGCACCGTGCGCACGGGCGACCTCCTCGCCGGCGATCATCGCGCGCCGGGCGACGCCCCGCCGCCGGAACGGCTCGTGCACCATGAGGTCCCACACCCACCACACGGTGCCCTCGTCACCCCACGGACCGATCCACAGCCACCCGGCCTCCTCGTCGCCGAGCCGCACCGTGTGCAGCAGCTGGCCCTCGACGCGTCGACCACCGGGGAAGAACCGCTCCTCCGACGCCCGCCGCGCGGCGGCCGCCTGCCCGGGGGTGTCGCCCGCCTCGATCCGCGCCTGCTCGTAATGCGCCATCGCGACCGGCAGCCACGCCGCCACCTGCGCATCGGACATCGGCACCAGGCTCACCCGCGGTTCGCTCATGCATCCGATCCTGCCCGCCATGGGCGCGACGCGAAAGGTCCGCGCGGCGCACGCGGCTAGCATGCGGGCATGACCACGCCGACGGATGCCACGGCGCCCACCGCCGACGACGTGCGCGCCGCGCTCGCCGAGGCCGCCGACCCGGCCCGCGCCGCGTCATCCGCCCGCTTCTTCAAGACCGGACCGGGGGAGTACGGCGAGGGCGACCGCTTCATCGGCGTCACCGTGCCGGCCACGCGCGCCGTGGCCAAGCGGTTCGCGACGCTGCCGCTCGACGGCGTCGCCGAGCTGCTCGCCGACCCCGAGCACGAGCACCGGCTGTGCGCCCTCGTGATCGTCGTCGCCCGGTTCGATCGGGCGAGCGCCGCCCGCACGCGGGACGACGGCGAACGCGCCCGCCTCGCCCGGTTCTACCTCGCCGCGGTGCGCGCGGGCCGGGTCGGCAACTGGGACCTCGTCGACGTGTCGGCCGACCGCATCCTCGGCGAGTTCGTGCGCGACCCCGGGGCGACGGATGCCGCGGCTCGCGCCGGGCTCGACCTCGGCCTGCTCGACGAACTCGCCGCGAGCGGCGACCTGTGGGAGCGGCGCGTCGCGATCATGTCGACGTTCGCGTTCCTGAAGCACGGCGACGCGGCGCCCACCCTGCGGCTGGCGGAGCTGCTGCTCGACGATCCGCACGACCTCATCCACAAGGCCACCGGATGGATGCTGCGCGAGTCCGGCCGCCGGGTGGGCCGCGAGGCGCTCACCGGCTTCCTCGACGGGCACGCCCCGCGGATGCCGCGCACCATGCTGTCGTACGCGACCGAGCACCTGGACCCGGTCGAGCGGGCGCGCTACCGCGCGATGCGCTGATCGCGGCTGCCGACGGCCGTCCGGCCGGGTGCCGCCTTGCGAGAATGGTTTGCATGGCGAGAACCGCGCGGGGCGCGCACATCCTGATCACCGGAGCCGCGGGCGGGATGGGCCGCATGTACGCACAGCGAGCGGTCGCCGAGGGGGCGGCATCCGTCGTGCTCTGGGATCGCGATGCGCCGGGGCTTGCGCGCACCGCCGACGAGCTCGGCGCGGCGGCTCGGGGTCGCACGCAGGTGCGCTCGTACGCGGTCGACGTGTCGGAGCTCGGGGCGATCGCGAAGGCCGCCCACAAGGTGCGCCGCGAGGTGGGCGACCCGGACGTGCTCGTCAACAACGCCGGCATCGTCCGCGGCAACCGCTACTTCTGGGAGAGCCACGCGGGCGACGACGTGCGCCCCACGATGCTCGTCAACGCACTCGCGCCCATGTACGTGACGCACGAGTTCCTGCCCGGCATGATCCGCTCGGACCGGCCCGCGCGCATCGTCAACATCGGCAGCGCCGCGGGCACGCTCGCGAACCCCCGCATGGCCGTGTACGCCGCCTCCAAGGCCGCCCTCAACGGGTGGAGCGACTCGCTGCGCCTCGAACTGCAGCAGGCGGGGCACCGGCACATCACCGTGACGACCGTCACGCCGTCGTACATCTCGACCGGCATGTTCCACGGCGCCCGCGGGCCGCTGCTCGCGCCGATCCTCGAACCGGAGTACGTGGTCGACCGGGTGTGGCGGGCCATGCTCGACGGGCGACCGCTCGTGGAGCTGCCGCGGAGCGTGCGGCTCTCGCGGGCGCTGCGCGGGCTGCTGCCCACCCGCGTGTTCGACCGTGTGGTCGGCGACGGCTTCGGCGTCTACCGGTCGATGGAGGAGTTCCGCGGCCGCGGCTGACCCGCCCGGTCAGTCCTTGTTCTTGCCCTTGTTCTTGCCCTTGCCCTTGTTCTTGCCCTCATCGCTCTTGCCGGGGCCGGAACCCCCGTCGTCGTCATCGTCGTCGTCGTCATCGTCGCCCCCGCCGGGCGCCGGGTCGGCCGGTGCGGGTTCGGGCGCCGGCTCCGGGGGGATCGCCGCGATCGCGGCCTCGAGATCGGCGCGCACGAGCGCGATCGCGTCGCGGATGCGCTGCTCGCGGTCCGCGTCCAGCTCGCCGGCGGCTGCGGCCTGCTCGAGTTCGGCCTCGAGCGACTCGAGCGCGGCCAGCGCGTTCGCGTACTCCCCGCGCGACGAGGTGTCGGCGATGGTGACGACCTGGTTGCGGAACGCCGCGGCCTGCCCGGCGCTCAGGTCGGGGCCCTCGGCGGCGCAACCGGCGAGTCCGACGACGACGGCGACGGATGCCGCGGCCAGCGCCGAACGGATCTTCATGCTCATGGCGTGACCGCCTCCTCGAGTTGCCTCAGGTGCTCGCCCAACTCGCCGGGCACACTCGGCAGCGGCGTGGCGGGCGGGGTGGGCTCGGCGTCGGACGCCAGGCCGCCCAGCAGGGTGGGGATCAGCACGGCGAGCAGGAGGAGGACGGCCGCGACGGCCGCGACCGGGACGAACCAGGCCGGTCGCCGCTCCCACCGTTCGCGCACGGCCGACCCGCGTTCCCGTTCGCGGCTCGCCTCGGCGATCGGTTCCGCGGGGCGCGTGAGCACGCGCGTCGCGGCGGTCGCGTCGTCGCGGTCGTCCGAGCCGGCCGGGGTGGCCGCCGTCTCACCCGGGGCGGCCGCCGCTCCGGCGCCCGCCGCGACCGGCGCCGTCGGTGCGCCGCCGACCCGGGTCGCGGGCAGCACGCGCGTGTCGCCGAGCGACCCGGGCGGGTGCGTGAGCGCCGTCGCCGCGGTCGCCGCCGACGCGTCGCCGCCAGGCGAGCCGTCGGAACGCACGCTGATGTCGAGGGTCTGCGCCGCGAGCGCGACGTCGAGCGCCGTGGGCCGGTCGGCGGCGGCGCGGGCCGTCATCGCGGTGAGCAGGTCGACCCAGTCGGGGCCGAGCGTCGAGGGGACCTCGGGGTTGCGCACGAGACGTGCGCTCGCCGACTCGAGGGCGGGCCCCGGGAACGCCTGCACCCCGGTCAGCGCCTCGAGCATCACCAGACCGAGCGAGTAGATGTCGGCCGCGCTGCCGAGCGCCTCGCCGCGGACCTGTTCCGGACTGAGGTAGCCGGGCGTGCCGATGATGCGGCCGGTCGCGGTGAGGCGCGACTCGTCGAGCAGCCGCGCGATGCCGAAATCGGCGAGCTTGGCGTTCCAGCGCCGCGTCGGCAGGTGCGCGGGGGCGAGGAGCACGTTGGCCGGCTTCACGTCGCGGTGCACGATGCCGCGCGAGTGGATGACGTGGAGGCCCTCCGCGAGATCGGCGAGCATCCGTGCCGTCTCCTCCCGGGCGATCGGGCCGGAGCGCAGGATCTCGCGCAGGTCCCGGCCCTCGACGAGCTCCATCACCAGGAACTCCCGATGGGTCACGGGATCCTTCGCGGCGTCGTAGAGGGTCACCAGCGACGGATGCGTCAGGCTCGCCAGCAGCGCCGTCTCCGACTTGCGCCGATCGGCGTCGTCGATGCCCTCCGTCGACGGCGAGAACACCTTGACCGCCACGCGCCGGCCGAGCGCGAGGTCGTCGGCGCGGTAGACCGCGGCCATGCCGCCGCGGCCGATGAGCCCGTCGATGCGGTATCGGTCATCGAGGACGGCGTCGAGCAGCGGATCCGCCGTGCCGGCGGCCGACGGCACCGGCTCGGGGAGGTGTTCGGTGGGGGAATCCATCAACAGGAAGGGTAGCCCCGATGGCTGGGAGCGCTACGGGGTTGCGTTCACCCGAAGATCATCGGAACGTCCTCGTCCTCCTCGGCGAGGTCGAGGTCGACGAGCACGGGCACGTGGTCGCTGGGGCCGTCGCCCTTGCGTTCGTTGCGGTGGATCGAGGCATCCGTCACCGCATCGGCGAACGCGCGGGAACCGAGGATGAAGTCGATGCGCATGCCCTCGTTGCGCGGGAACTTGAGCTGCTTGTAGTCCCAGTACGTGTAGCCCGTCGGCACGATGGGGCGGACGACGTCGACCACCCCGGCCTGCTCGAGCGCCGCGAACGCGGCCCGCTCGGCCGGCGACACGTGGGTGGTCAGGCCCTCGACGACGACCGGATCGCCGTTGTCGTCGTCGGTCGGCGCGATGTTGAAGTCGCCCATGAGCGCGAACGGGCGCTCGGGGTGCGCCGCGGTCTCGGCCCGGGTGTGCTCGGCGAGTGCCGCGAGCCAGTCGAGCTTGTAGACGTAGTGCGGGTCGCCGAGCGACCGGCCGTTCGGCACGTACAGGCTCCAGAGGCGGACCCCGTCGACCGAGGCGCCGATCGCTCGCGCCTCCTTCGGCAGGTCGGGACCCTCCTGGCCCTTCAGGAAGCCCGGCATGCCGGGGAACTCGATCGCGACGTCGTCGATGGGTCGGCGGCTCGCGATCGCGACGCCGTTCCACTGGTTCAGGCCGTGGATCGCGAGCTCGTACCCCGCCGCCTCGAACGCCTCGTGCGGGAACTGCTCGCGCGTGCACTTGATCTCCTGCATCGCGAGCACGTCCACGTCCTCCCGCACCATCCAGTCGACGACGCGGCCGTAGCGGGTGCGGATCGAGTTGACGTTCCAGGTGGCGATGCGCATGGGTTCCAGCCTAGGGTCGCGCGCCGACGGCCCGTGCCGGCGGGAACGACGACGGGCGCGCCTCTCCGTGGAGGCGCGCCCGTCGCGATCAGGTGCGGACCGGCTCGATCAGCAGGCCCGGAACGGCTGCCAGTTGCCGTAGTACAGCGGCTGGTAGTAGCCCATGACGAACGCCTCGGAGACGCCCAGGTAGTCGATCAGGCCCCGGGTCTCCGCGGTCGTGCACGTGTCGGGCGTGATGAACAGCGGCGCGCCGACCCAGCCGGCCAGCGGCGCGGCCGCGAGCGCGTCGGGGAAGTTCGATCCGCTCGCGAGGAACGCGTAGATCGCCCAGCTCCCGTCCCAGACCGCGGTCGCGATGGCGTCCGCCGTCGCGTAGCGGGTCGCTCCGCCGAAGCGCTCGAGCCACTCCACGGAGGCGATCGACCAGATGCCCGACTCGATCCCCTTCGACACGGCACCGGTACCGCCCGCGATGCCGACGGACGCCGCGCCGAGGTTCGTGATGGCCGTCCGCGACGCGGCGTCCAGCGAGGTCGCGGTGCCGGGCAGGATCAGCACGGGGATGTCGGCGGCCGCAGCGGCGCCGCTCGCCGAGAGCGCGTCGGGGAAGTTCAGGCCCGAGGCCACCCAGACGGCGTCGGAGGTTCCGAAGGCGCCCGCGACGATCTTGCGGGAGGTGTCGTAGCGGTCGGTGCCCGCATAGCGCTGGAAGCTCGGGGCGAGCGTGCGCAGCGTCTTCTCCACGTTCGCCGACACCGCGCCGGTGCCGCCGGCGACGTAGATCTTCGCCGGCTTCAGCCGCTCCAGCTCGTCGAGTACGACCGTCGGGATCCCGGTGCCGGGCACGAGCAGGAGCGGCCCACCGCAGTGTGCGGCGGCCGGACCGGCGCTCAGGGCGTCGGGGAACGCGAGGCCGTTCGCGATCCACACGCACGCCACGCCCTCGTCGAACGCGGACTGCGAGGCGGCGACCGAGGTGGCGTAGCGGTCGGCTCCCGCGATGCGGTCCTTGAGGAGCGGCTCGAGCTCCTCGTTGATGCCGGTGCGCGCCTGGCCGTCGGCGACGATGACGTGCTCGGCCCATGCGACCACCTGGGCGTCGCGGTAGAACTCGGGCAGGCCCTTCGGCGTCGCGCCGGTGTCGTAGGCGAGGAGCAGGTACTCCCCGGCGGGAAGGCCGCTCAGGGTGTACGCGCCGTTCGCAGCGGTCGTGGCGGTCGCGACGAACTCGTAGTCGTCGATCCCGGCGTCGTACCGGTGCGCGTCGATCGCGCCCGTGCTGAGCGGATACCCGCCGACCCCGGCCGACCAGTACGTCAGGACGCCGCTGATGCTCGCGGTGCCGTTCGCCTCGGTGGTCGTGGCCTGGGCCGCCCGGAGACCGGCCGCGCCGGCGGTCGGGGAGGACTCGAGGAACGCGAGCGGCGAATCCGCGGCCACCTTGGCGCGGAGGCCCTCGGGAATCGCCGACGAGTCATCGGCGGTCGAGTCGGCGGACGCCGCATCGACGAGGGGAGGAGCGGTCAGGTCGGCGGTCTCATCGGCGTGGGCCGGCGCGATGCCGGTTCCGAGGAGGGCCAGGGCGGCGACGAGCACGGCGGCGCGACGCATCCCGGCCATGGGCGCAGGGGCCATGGAGGGTCCGTTCGGGTCAGGGTTGGAGGGCGATCCGGACGGACCGCCAGCCAATGTTAGGGGTCGCGAGCCGCAGCACCGGAGTCCCCGAACGGGGGACGCGCGCGATCGGCGCGAGCGTGAGCGGAAGGCGCGTCAGCGCTGCTTCGGCTCACGCTTGCCGATGCGCGGCACCACGATCCAGAAGACGAGGAGCAGCACGAGCGAGACGCCGCCCGCGATCCAGCCGGCCTCCTGGTTCACGGCCACGTCGAAGATGAGCATCGCGACGCCCGCGGCCACGAGCGAGACCACGACGAGCAGCGCGAGCAGCAGCACGTTGGCGATGCGCACGACCCTTTCCTTCTGCTTCTGGCCGCTGAGTTCCCGGTGCAGGATCACGGGCGCGAGCCCGAGCATGGTCGCCGTCGTCGCGAGGACCACGAGCACCAGGTAGAGCGTGACCTCGTGCCGCTGCAGGTCGGCGAACTTGGGCTGGAAGGCGACCGCGAGCAGGAAGCCCGTGATCAGCTGGGTGCCCGTCATCACGACGCGCAGCTCCTGCAGGATGTCGTTCCACTTCCGGTCGAGGCGCTGCCCGGGCGTCTCGTTGCGCAGCTCCCGCGGATCGCCCTGCTGCGTCAGCCCATCGGCCCCGAAATCAGTCGTCATGAAGCGGATGCTACTGCCGCGGCATCCGCTCGGCACAGGCCCTTGTGCTCGGTACGTCAGCCCGAGATCGGGCGCACGCCCGACGAGCTGATCGACGCGCCGATCCAGAACGCCGCGATCATGAGCACGAGGCCGACGAGCGGCACCCAGAACGCGATGCGGCGCAGCACGAGCAGCACGATCGATCCGACGAGCGCGAGGAACCCGACGAGGACGACGCCGCCGACCGCGGTGAACGCGCCCGTGGTCATCACGTCGTAGTCGCACGTCGACGACGCGCCGCAGGAATCGCCGCCGAACGCGAGCAGCAGGAACGCGAAGAACCCGAGGAGCAGGCCGCCGCCGGTCAGCAGCACCAGCAGGACGATCGTCAGCACGAGGTCCCACACGATCACCGGGCGCCGCCCGGACGCGGTCGTCGCGACCACTGGTCCACCTCCCGCGGCGCTCGCCGGCGGAGCGCCTCGTGCGCAGTCTGACAGCGCCCGCCGCCTGCTGCCAAGATGTGGGGAGGGCCGACGGGAGGGATGCACGTGCGGTACAGCATCGAAGGCGTCGAGGGGTTGCCCGAGATCACGGAGGGCGACGACCTCGCGGCGCTCATCGTCGGCGCGCTGCCCGAGCCGCTCGCCGACGGCGACATCCTCGTGGTGACCTCGAAGATCGTCTCGAAGGCCGAGGGTCGCGTGGTGCACGCGGACGACCGCGAGCAGGCGATCACCGACGAGACCGTGCGCGTCGTGGCGACCCGACGCACGGGCGACTCGGTCACCCGCATCGTCGAGAACCGCCTCGGCGTCGTGGGTGCGGCGGCCGGGGTCGACGCGTCGAACGCCCCCGAGGGCACGGTGCTGCTGCTGCCGGTCGACCCCGACGCGTCCGCTCGCGCGCTCGCCACCGGCATCCGCGCCCTGACCGGCGCCCGCGTCGGCGTGCTGCTGTCCGACACGCTCGGCCGGGCGTGGCGCGAGGGCCAGACCGACATCGCGATCGGCGCGGCCGGCGTGCACGTCTTCGACGACCTCAGGGGGCAGACGGATGCCACGGGCAAGCCGCTCGCCGTCACGATGCCGTGCGTCGCCGACGAGCTCGCGGGCGCGGCCGAGCTCGTCAAGGGCAAGGCCGCCGGCGTGCCGGTCGCCGTCGTCCGCGGACTGGGACGCCTCGTCGGCGACCTCGACCTGCCGGGCGCCCGGACGATCGTGCGGCCCGCCGACCGCGACCTGTTCCGGCAGGGTGCCGACGAGGCGTACGACGAGGGCTACCGGGCCGGGTTCGACGAGGCCCAGGCCGAGGGGCCGCTGCGCGGCGGCTGAGCGGATCCCGCCGATCGGGTGTCCGCGCCTCGCAGTCGGGGCAGGATGGAGGGGTGCCAGTCCGAATCGGCTACGCCGCGATGCTCGAGCAGTTCGCTCCGTCCGAGGCGATCGCGTACGCCGAGCTCGCGGAGCGGCACGGCTTCAGCGGAGTCATGGCGACCGACCACTTCCAGCCGTGGCTGCCGCAGCAGGGGCAGTCGGGACACGTGTGGAGCGTGCTCGGTGCGGTGGGCGCGCGCACGACCGGCGACTTCGGCCCCGGCGTGACGACGCCGACCTTCCGCACGCACCCGGCGGTCGTCGCCCAGGCGAGCGCGACCCTCGCGTCGATGTACCCCGGCCGGCACTGGCTCGGCATCGGGTCTGGCGAGGCGCTCAACGAGCACGTCGTCGGCGAGTACTGGCCCGAGGCGCACGAGCGCATCGCGCGCATGTTCGAGGCGGTCGAGGTGATCCGCAAGCTCTTCACCGCATCGATCGCGGGCCGCGAGGTCCGGCACCACGGGCCGCACTTCCGGCTCGAGACGACGCGGCTCTGGACGATGCCCGAGGTCGCCCCGCCCATCCTCGTCGCGACGGCCGGGCCGGTCACCGCCCGCCGTGCGGGCAAGGTCGCCGACGGGCTCATCACGACGGGTGCGCCGTACGACCGGCTCGCGGCCCTCGTCGCGCGCTTCGCCGAGGGGGCCCGCGAGTCCGGACGCGACGCGAGCACGCTGCCCCGCGTGCTGCAGCTGCACGTGTCGTGGGCGCCGACCGACGAGGAGGCGATGCGCAACGCGCTGACCGAGTGGCCGATCGGCGGCATGCGCTTCTCGCGCAGCGACATCCGCTCGCCCTTCGAGTTCGAGCAGCTCGCCCGCACGGTGCGACCCGAGGACTTCGAGGGGCGCATGCTCGTGTCGGCCGACCCCGACCTGCACCGGGCCCACATCCAGCGTCACCTCGACCTCGGCTTCGACCGCATCTACCTGCACAACGTCGGCCGCAACCAGGCCGAGTTCCTCGAGGTGTTCGGTCGCGACGTGCTCCCGGGGCTGCGCGCGTGAGCGGCATCGGGCGAGCGGATGCCGCGGGCTGGACCGTCGTCGTGCCCGTGAAGTCGCTGAGCGGGGCGAAGACCCGGCTCGCGCCCGAGCTCTCGCCGGCGGAGCGCGCGGCGCTCGCCCGCGCGTTCGCGCTCGACACAGTCGACGCGGCCGCCGCCGCCGAGCGCGTGGCCCGTGTCGTCGTCGTGTCCGACGAGCCCGCGATCGAGCTCGCCCTGCGCGAGACCGCCGGCGTCGACGTGGTCCCGGAGGTGGGGCCGCGCGGCCTGTCCGCCACGATCGCGCACGGCGTCGCCGTCGCCCGCGCCGGCCTGCCGGGATCTCGTGCGGAGGACGGGGCATCCGTCGGCGTCGAAGACCCCGTCTCTGCGCGAGACGCGCGCGGTGTGGCGGTGCTGCTGGGCGACCTGCCGGCGATGCGCAGCCGCGACCTGGATGCGGCGCTGGAGGTCGCGGAGCGGCATCCGCTCGCCTTCGTGCCCGACGCCGAGGGCACCGGCACGACCCTCGCGACCGCCCGCGCCGGCCAGCCGCTCGTCGCCCACTTCGGCGCCGAGTCCGCCGCCCGGCACGCCGCCGCCGGATTCGTCGACCTCGTCGCCGTTCATCCCGGCGCCGTCGCACCAGGGCTCCGCCGCGACGTCGACACGGCCGCCGAGCTCGCCGAGGCCGTCGCGCTCGGCACCGGCCCGCGCACCGCGTCGGTCGTGCGCACCCTCTCCGACCTCGCCGGGGCGTCCGCGCCGCGGCATCCGTTCGACCCGCAGGCCACGCCGGCCCGCGCAGACAGGAAGGCAGCATCGTGACCCTGACCCTCGGATACAAGGCCAGCGCCGAGCAGTTCGACCCGCGCGAGCTCGTCGAGATCGCCGTCGCCGCCGAGGCGCACGGCATGGAGTCGGTGTGGACGAGCGACCACTTCCAGCCGTGGCGGCACACGGGCGGGCACGCGCCGTTCTCGCTCACCTGGATGGCCGCGGTCGGCGAGCGGACCTCGACCGTGAAGATCGGCACGAGCGTGATGACGCCGACGTTCCGGTACAACCCCGCCGTGCTCGCGCAGGCGTTCGCGTCGCTCGGCGTCATGTACCCGGACCGCGTCATCGCCGGCTTCGGCACGGGCGAGGCGCTCAACGAGATCGCGACCGGGTTCCGCGGCGCGGGCGAACAGGACTGGCCGGAGTTCCGTGAGCGGTTCGCGCGCCTGCGCGAGTCGGTGCGGCTCATGCGCGCGCTGTGGAACGGCGAGCGCGTGAACTTCGAGGGCGAGTACTACTCGACGCACGACGCCTCCATCTACGACAAGCCCGAGGGCGGGGTGCCCGTCTACATCGCGGCGGGCGGGCCGACCGTGGCCAAGTACGCCGGGCGCGCGGGCGACGGCTTCATCTGCACGTCGGGCAAGGGCGCCGAGCTCTACGTCGACCAGCTCATCCCCGCCGTCAAGGAGGGCGCCGAGGCCGGCAAGCGCGACTACGACGCGATCGACCGGATGATCGAGATCAAGCTCTCGTACGAGGAGGACGAGGACGACGCGCTCGAGAACTGCCGGTTCTGGTCGCCGCTGTCGCTGTCGAAGGAGCAGAAGCACGACATCACCGACCCCGTCGAGATGGAGCAGGCGGCCGACGCGCTCCCGATCGAGGAGATCGCGGGCCGCTGGATCGTCGGCACCGACCCCGATCGGGTCGTCGAGGAGATCGGGCAGTACCTCGACTGGGGCTTCAACCACCTCGTCTTCCACGCGCCCGGACACGACCAGCGACGGTTCCTCGAGCTGTTCGAGCGCGACCTCGCGCCGCGCCTGCGCGCCCGCGCGGGCGCGTGAGCCCGGCGGGCGCCTGACCCCGGCGACCGCCTGACCCCGGCGGGCGCCTGACCGCGGCGCCCGCCGGGGCGCGCGGTCAGGGCGCCGGCTTCAGCACCAGCCCGGTCCCGCCGCCGCGACGCTCGGGCTCGGCGGCCGCGGTCATGAGCCCGTCGGCGTCGACCTCGATCGCCGCCGCAGCGCCGATCTCGGCGGCCGACGTGCCCGCCGCCCCGACGAGCGTGAGCTGCTTCCCGTACGGCGCGAGCGCCGCCTGGCACGCCGCGATGAAGTCGGCCTCCGCGAGCGTCGCCGCCGTGTTGCGCTGCGTCGCGCGCGGTGCCGCGACGGCCTCGGGCATGGTCATGCCGAGGTCGATGCGGTTCACGAGGATCTGCGCGACGGTCGTGATGATCGTCGACCCGCCGGGCGTGCCCACGACGTAGCGCACCTCGCCGTCCTCGAGCACGATCGTCGGCGACATCGACGAACGCGGGCGCTTGCCCGGCTCGGCGATGTTCGGGTCGGTCGGGTTCGGCACGAAGCTGAAGTCGGTCAGCTCGTTGTTGAGCAGGAACCCGCGCCCGGGCACGGTCATGCCCGAACCGCCGGTCTGCTCGATGGTGAGCGTGTACGCGACCGCGTTGCCCCAGCGGTCGACGACCGAGAGGTGGGTCGTCGAGACGCCCTGGTCGACGGATGCCGCAGCCGCGGCGGTCTCGCAGCCGGTCGCCCCGAGGTCGCCGGGCGCGACGGGCTTGGGTGCGGCCTGCTCGGGGTCGATGGCGCACGCGCGCGAGTCCGCGAACTCCTGGCTGAGCAGCGTCTCGGTCGGCACGTCGACGAACGCCGGGTCGCCGACGTATGCGTTGCGGTCGGCGAAGGCGTGCGCCGTGGCCTCGAGGAACAGGTGCAGCGCCTGCCCCGTGTCATCCGCCGACAGGTCGAAGTTCTCGAGGATGTTGAGCGTCTCGCCGACGGTGGTGCCGCCCGACGACGAGGGCGCCATGCCGTAGACGTCGAGGCCGCGGTAGTCGACGTGCGTCGGGTCCTGGAACAGCACCTCGTACTCGGCGAGGTCGTCGGCGGTCATGAACCCGGGGTACGCCGGGAGGGTCGCGCCGTCGGTGGTCACGGGATCCTGCACGACGGCGGCGATCTCGTCGGCGATGGGTCCGTCGTAGAAGACCTCGGTGCCCCGGAGCGAGATCTGCCGCAGCGTCGTCGCGAGGTCGGGGTTGCGGAACGTCGAGCCGACCTTCGGCGCGTCGCCGCCGGGCAGGAACAGCTCGGCCGTGTCGGGGAACTGCGCGAACCGGGCCGCGTTGTCGAGCGCCTGCCGGCGGAACGTCTCGTCGACCTCGAAGCCGCGCGTGGCCAGCAGGATCGCGGGCTTCAGCACGTCGCGCAGGGACCGGGTGCCGTACTCGTCGAGCGCCGCCTCCCACGTCGCGAGCGTGCCGGGTACGCCGACCGACAGGCCCGACGACACGGCCGAGGCGAACGGGTAGGGCGACCCGGTCGCCGGGTCGATGAACGCGTCGCTCGCCATCGCCGCGGGCGCCGTCTCCCGTCCGTCGATCGTGGTCACCTCGCCGGTCTCGGCGTCGAAGTGCACGAAGTACCCGCCGCCTCCGATGCCCGCGCTGTACGGCTCGGTCACGCCGAGCGCCGCAGCGGTGGCGACGGCCGCGTCGGCTGCGTTTCCGCCCTTGCGCAGCACCTCGAGCCCGACGCGGCTGGCCTCGGCGTCGACGGATGACACGGCCCCGCCGGTTCCCGTCGAGGTCGCCGGCGACGGCGGTGCCGGGCGCCCCGCGGCGACGGCTGTGGATGTGGGTGCCGCGGTGGCCGGCGTGGCGGCGATCGCGCCGCCCAGCGAGACGGCCGCCGCGACGGCGAGGGCGGAACCGCGGATCGCGGTCCTGCGGTGGACGAGCTCGACCATGAGACATACCCCCCGAACTGGTGACAACAGTGGTCCGCACCCTAGACCTGTCCGAGGTCGGCGGCAACCGATGTCGGACCGGATCCTGTGGGTTCACCGCGCTCCGGCCGCGGCGGCCTCGGGCGGGCGTAGCCTGATGGCATGAGCCCACGCGCCACCGGGCCGAACCGCGCCCGCGTCCTCGTTCCGGCCATCGGCGTGCCGATCGCGATCGCCGCGGCCGTCCTCGTGCCCATGCAGGCGACCGCCGCCGTCGACCTGCCCGACAAGACCGTCGAGGAACTGCTCGAGTTCGCCGAGGCGAGCGACGTCGAGTCGCTCTCGGGCACGATCGAGCAGCGCTCCGAGCTCGGCCTGCCCGACCTCGGCGCGCTGACCGGCGGGGCCAGCGGGGGCAGCGAGGGTGACGAGACGGATGCCGCGGCATCCGCTGCGCTCGAGGAGCTCATCACGCTCGCCACCGGCAGCTTCGACGCGAAGGTGTACCTCGACGACGACCGGGCGCGGCTGCAGGTGCTCGACCGGATGGCCGAGCGGAACGTCTACCTCGGGCCGGACGAGGCGTGGTTCGTCGACTCCGAGACGCAGACCGCCACGCGGCTGACCGTGCCCGCCGACGCCGACCTCGAGGGGATCGAGGCCGACCTGCGGGCGAACGCCGACGAGGCGAAGGCGAAGGCCGAGGCGGAGCTTCCGGAGGGTGCGGAGCTGCCGACCCCGCAGCAGATGCTCGACCGGGCGCTCGAACGGCTCGACGAGACGACCGAGGTGTCGGTCGGCACCGACGGCCGGGTCGCCGGGCGCGACGCGTACGAGCTCGTGCTCGAGCCGCGCACCGACGGGACGCTCGTCGGCGAGATCCGCGTGGCCATCGACGGCGAGAACGGTGCGGCGCTCGCGGCATCCGTCACCGCCCGCGGGGCGAGCGAACCGGCGTTCTCGACCGGGTTCACCGACGTCTCGTTCGCCGCGCCCGACGCTGCGGTGTTCGCCTTCGAACCCGCCGACGGGTTCACCGTCACCGAGCAGGAACTGCCCATCCCCTCTGCGGAGGAGTGGGCGCAGTGGCAGGCCGACGCCGAGGCGCGCGCCGAGGGCGACGACGGGGTCGCCCCCGACCGGCACGGCGACCGGCCCGTCGTGCACGGCGAGGGCTGGGCGACCGTGGTCGAGATGGACGCCGAGGGCGGGCTCGCCGAGGCATCCGCGGCACTGGAGGCCCTGACCACCCCGGTCGACGGCGGTCGCGCGCTGCAGACGTCGCTGCTGTCGGTGCTCCTCACCGACGACGGCCGCGTGCTCGCCGGGTCGGTGCCCGTCGACGCGCTCGTCGAGTACGCCGCGTCGGGCCGCTGACGGGGCGCCGGTGACCGAGCTCGCGATCGAGACGCACGGGCTCACCAAGCGCTTCCGCGCGCAGACCGCCGTCGACGGCATCGACCTCGCGGTGCCGCGCGGGTCGGTGTTCGGCTTCCTGGGCCCGAACGGATCGGGCAAGACCACGACGATCCGGATGCTGCTCGGTCTCGTCGGTGCCACCGCGGGGCAGGCGCGCGTCCTCGGCGGCGACATGCCGCGCGCGCTGCACGACGTGCTGCCGCGCGTGGGCGCGCTCGTCGAGGGGCCCGCGTTCGCGCCCTTCCTTTCGGGCGCGGCGAACCTCCGCCGCTTCGACGCCGCCGACCGGCACGCCCCGCCCGCGACCCGGGCGGACCGCGTGGCCGCGGCGCTCGACCGCGTCGGCCTCGCGCACGCTGCGCGCAAGAAGGCCGGCGCCTACTCCCTCGGCATGAAGCAGCGACTGGGGCTCGCGAACGCGCTGCTCATGCCGCGCGACCTGCTCGTGCTCGACGAACCCACCAACGGCCTCGACCCGCAGGGCACGCGCGAGGTGCGCTCCCTGATCCGCTCGTTCGCGGCCGACGGCACGACGGTGTTCGTCTCGAGCCACCTGCTCGCCGAGGTCGAGCAGCTCTGCACGCACGTCGGCGTCATGAGCGCCGGTCGGCTCGTGGCGCAGGGCACGCTCGAGGAGTTCCGGCGGTCCGGCGAGTCGCGCGTCGAGGTCGTCACGCCCGACCGCGGGCCGGCTCGCGCGACGCTCGAGCGGCTGGGCCTGGCGACGGATGCCACGGGGCCGGCGCACGACTCCGACGCCGCGGCATCCGACGCGCTCGTCACGGCCCGGTTCACCGCTGACGACGGGATCGATGCCGGCGCCCCGCCGGCCGACGCGATCGTCGCCGCGCTCGTCGCCGACGGCGTGCGCGTGCGCGGGTTCGCCGTGCGGCGCACCAGCCTCGAGCAGCGCTTCGTCGAACTCACGGGGGAGGGCTTCGATGTCGTCGCCTGAGCCGGATCTCGATACGGGCGCTGCGCGCCCTGCTCTGTCACCGACCGTGGAGCGAGCAGGCCGCGAAACGCCCGTATCGGGACCGCGACCCGCTCCGGGATCGAGACCCGCGCTCGGCCTCGCACTGCTCGGCTCCGAACTGGTGACCCTCTTCCGGCGCTGGCGCACCTGGGCCATGCTCGCCGCGCTCGCGCTCATCCCGATCCTCATCGGCATGGCCATCCGACTCGCCGGGCCCGCCGGCCCCGGGCGCGGACCGGCGTTCCTCGACCAGATCGCCGGGAACGGCCTGTTCGTCGGCGTGACCGCGCTCGTCGTCGCGACGCCGCTGTTCCTGCCGCTCACCGTCTCCGTCGTCGCGGGCGACACCATCGCCGGCGAGGCGAGCCTCGGCACCCTCCGCTACCTCGTGATCGCCCCGGCCGGCCGCATCCGCCTGCTCGTCGTCAAGTACCTCGTCGCCGCAGCCTTCTGCGTCGCCGCGGCGCTGACCGTGGTGGTGGTCGGCACGCTCGTCGGCTGGGCGCTGTTCCCGATCGGGCCGGTCACGCTGCTCTCTGGCGGGCAGATCTCGGTCGGCGAGGGGCTGCTGCGCTTCCTCGCGATCGGCGGGTTCGTCGCCGTGTCGATGCTGGGCCTGTCGGCGATCGGGCTGTTCGCCTCGACGCTGACCGTCGTGCCGGTCGGTGCGATGGCGGCGACGGCGATCCTCGCGGTGACCGCGCAGATCGTCGGCGCCATCCCGCAGCTCGAGTGGCTGCACCCGTTCCTGTTCACCGACCGCTGGTTCGACTTCGCCGACCTGTTGCGCTCGCCGCCGTCGTGGGAGTCGTTCGCCGACAACGCCCTCCTGCAGGGCGCCTACGCGGTGGTGTTCGGCGGCCTCGCCGCGTGGCGCTTCGCGACGCGCGACATCCTCTCGTAGCCGGCGCGATCACTCGTCGACGGGGGCCGCGGTGCGCTCGGCGAGGATCCCCGAACCGTGCGGGGCCGCGAGGCGGTCGGTCACCGAGAACCACGGCGTCGCCCGGATCGCCGCCTCCACACCATCGAGGTGCCCCGCATCGGCGAGCGGCACCGGGCCGATGCCGTAGGCGATGAGCAGGCGACCGCCCGGCCGGACGGCGGCGGCCAGCGCCCGCAGCTCGGCGACCGCGGCCGAGGTCCAGAACACGTTGACGTTGACGCCGAACGCGGCGTCGAACGGGCCGAGCGATGCGTCCAGCGCGGCCAGGGGGGCCAGTACCACCTCGACGGACGCCGCGGCGTCGGCGACGCGCTCGCGGATGCGCGCCACGGCGGTCGCCGACCGGTCGATCGCCACGACGGGTGGCCGCCCCGTGGCATCCGTCGCCGCCAGGCGCTCGAGCAGCAGCCCGACCGACGCGCCCGTGCCCGAACCGATGTCGAGCACGCGTTCGCCGGGCTGCGGCGCGAGCACGTCGACGGCCCAGCGCACGCGCTCGGGGACGGATGCCGCGTCGGTGCCCACGCGCGCCTACCCGTAGATCCGCTCGGCGTACGAGGGGCCGTAGTACTCGTCGAGCTCCTCGAGCGCGGCCGCGGGCTGCTCGATCGCCTTCGCGATGAGCGCGCGGCGGCGCACGGCCTCCGGATGCCACGTCTCGGGCTCCCACGTGCGCGAGCGCAGGAACGCCTTCGAGCAGTGGAAGAACACCTCCTCGACGTCGACGACGAGCGCCAGCTCCGGCCGGTGGCGCCGCACGACCAGGTCGTCGAGGAAGGGCGCATCGCGCACGATCGTCGCGCGCCCGTTGATGCGCAGCGTGTCGCCGCGGCCCGGCACGACGAACAGCAGCCCCACGTGCGGATTGCGCAGGATGTTGCGGAACCCGTCGACGCGCCGATTGCCGGGCCGCTCGGGCAGCACGATCGTGGTGTCGTCGAGCACGAGCGCGAATCCGGCCGGGTCGCCCTTCGGCGACACGTCGAGGCGGCCGGCATCGTCGCTCGTCGCGACGAACGCGAGCGGTGCCGCGGCGAGGAACTCCCGGTCCACCTCGTGCAGGCGATCGCGCGTCTTCTCCGCGACGCGCGGCAGCGGCGTGCCGACGATCGCCTCCAGCTCGTCGACGGTGGTCACCGGGATGCCGCGCTCGCTCATGGCCCCATCCTGCACCCGGGCTCGGCTCGAGCACAGACCGGCGGTGAGCGGATACCGCGACGCGAGCGGATGCCGCGGCTAGGACGCCGCGGGGCGGCGCTCGCCGAAGCTCGGCGGCAGCTTGCAGAGGTCGTAGAAGTACCGCTTCGGGGAATCCTCGTCGGTCACGTCGACGTCGACGTTCACGCCCGAGTGCGGCAGTTCGTCGCCCGAGAGCGTCCACACGGTGAAGTGCCAGATGCCGCGGACGGCGTCGTTCAGGAGCCGCCGTCCGTCGACGACCAGCACCGCGTCGTCGTCCGCACCGGGCAGCGTGCCCGCGCGGAACGGTTCGACCGTGTCGCTGCGGAGCGTCGCCTCGTCGACGTCGCCGAGCGAGACCCGCACCGCGTGCTGGCCGCGCTCGCCGAGGATCACCGCGAGGTCGTCCGCGAACCGGACGGCGGGCCCGTCCGAACCGCCCTCGACCGCGACCAGGCGCCGCCCGCGCCACGAGTTGTGGAGGAACTCCTCCGCCACCGATTCGATGAGGACACGTCGGTTGTCGCTCAGCCCGCTCATCGCCTCAGGCTACGCCCGCACGAGCCGACACTCACCCCCGCGCGCGACCTAGCCGGTGGTCGAGTCGAACACCGCCCGAAGCTGCGTGATCACGGTCGGCGTGACGGCGGAGGTGCTGCCGACTGCCACCACCCTCGAGACGCGGTTGCGCACGACCTCCTCGGTGACGCCGGCGGTGAGGGCGGAGTCGACCAGGACGAGCACCCCGCCGGTCGCCGCGACCGCGGGCGCCGCGGCCAGCGCATCGGGGAAGTCGAGGCCCGTGGCGAGGTAGGCCGTCGTCGCCTCCGAGACCCCGCGCAGGTCGCGGGTGACGGCCCGCGAGGTCTCGTACCGGTCGGGCCCGCCGAGTCGGACCGCCTCGGGGGCGAGCGTGCGCAGCTCGGCGAAGACCTTGTCGCTGACCACCGAGGCGCTGCCGACGACGACGATCCGCGCAGGCTTGAGGCGCTGCAGCTCGGCGCGCGTGGCGGGCTGCAGCGCGTCGCCCTTGTTGAGCAGCACCGGCCCGCCGAGCGCCGCGCCGGCGGAGCCGGCGGCGAGCGCGTCGGGGTAGTTCAGGCCCGTCGCCACATAGGCGACCGGAACGCCGGGTTCGAACGCGCCCGCGGACAGCAGCGCGGCGGTCTCGTACCGATCGGCGCCGCCGCGGCGCTCGATCGCGGCGCCGGTCAGGGCGGCGATCTCGTCGGCGACGCGATCGGTCACCACGGCCGCCGAGCCGGCGATGACGACCTTCGAAGGCGCCAGCCGCGCGAGCTCGTCCTTCACCTGCTGCGGGATGCGATCGGTCTCGACGAGCAGGATCGGCCCCTCGCCGCGGGTGACCGGCGTCGCGCTGAGCGCATCCGGGAAGTCGCGTCCCGTGGCGATCACCACTTCGCCGCCGGTCGCGTCGAAGTGGCGCCGCGACACCAGGACCGCGGTCTCGTAGCGGTCGCGACCGGCATCGCGTGCGAACTCGGCGGAGAGCTCGAAGTCGCTGGCCCGGGCGAGGATGTTGCCCATCACCGCCCGGATGTGCGGATTGTCGTATCCGGGGACGCCGCCGAGCGCCTGGTTGATGCGCCAGGTCCCCGCGGCGAACACGTGGGCACCCGACGGTGCCCGGTAGATCCACGACTCGGCGTAGCCGGAATGCCCGTGGACGTCGACGAAGGGCGACCGGGCGAGCATCGTCCTCGAGGCGGCGTTCGGTCCCGGCCAGTTCGACATGTACCGGTCGACCTCCCCGCCGACGAGGTTCGCGAGCTTGGCGCCCTGGGTGAGGCCGGTGCCGCGGTAGGCCCAGTGCGTCGGATTCTGCACCACCCAGGCGGCATCCGATCGGACCTCGCCGTGGGGATTGTCGTACTGGACCCCGAGAAGCCGTTGCTCGGCCCGTCCCGTGTCCCGGAAGAGGATGGTCTCGTCCGCGAGGGTGGTGACGGGGTCGAGCGACGCGCTCTTGTAGCAGACGAGGACGCGTCGGTCCGCCCCCGAGGCGGAGGGCTCGTAACGGACCTGCCAGAAGACGTCGTTGCCGCCGAGGAAGGCGAGGTCGACCCCGGCATCCCGCGCCTGCTCGGCCGCCGTGTACATCCGACCGCTCCAGTACTCGTCGTGGCCGACGGCGATCATGGCGGTCTGGCCGGTCGGGATGGTCGGGTCGCGGTCGAGGTCGACGTTGGTGATGTACTTGACCGGCCAGCCTCTCGCCTCGAGGTACCCGGCGGTCCAGACGGCTTCGAGCACCTTGGGGCTCGCCCCCGCGCGCTCGTACGGCCGGTCGAAGCTCACCTTGACGGCGCGCGTGCTTCCGGCGAGCGTGTTCGCGCCCGCCGAGTTGAACTCGTAGAGGCTCTTCCCCGCACCGTTCGGGTAGTTGTTGTAGGCCTGCAGGGTGTTGACGGGCAGCATCGCGACGATCGCGCCCTGCTGTGCGTCGTCGCGGATGACGAAGTGCGCCCAGTTCTGGTAGACGCCCTTCGTGAGGACGACCAGGTAGATCCCGGTCCGCCACTCCGGTGTCGTCTGGAAGGTCACCGTGGTCGACCACGGGCAGGTGAGCATGCCGGTGCGCGAATCGGTCTGGCACGCGGGCTGCTTGATGCCGGGCGCGGTCCCGCTCGTGATCAGCCGTCCGTTGAGACCCTGGTACCAGCCCATGCGGTAGACGGCGTAGTCGAAGTCGCCCGCGCTCGAGACGCTGACCTTGAGGTCGATCGGCTCACCCACGTTCACGCTCGTCGCCGACATGTACCCCTTGATGTGGCTGGAGGTGTCCGGTCCGACCTGCTTGCCGCTCGCGGGGATCCGCCAGGCCGAGCTGCCGGGCTTGCGGTTCTCGAGGACGACCGGGTTCGTGGTGTCCGGCACCGCGGTGGCGGCGAGCGCTGCCGGCGAGGCCGCGGCCGCGGGTGCGGGAGGGGACACCGCGGGAGCGGCCTGGACGGTGCCCATGGCGACGAGCACGGTCGCTGCCGCGGCCGTGAGCACGCGTGCGATGCGGAACGGCATGATCCCTCGCCCCCTCCCGGGTCGAGCGACACCACGACGACGATCGCTGGCCACGGTTTCTCGCAGGCTAGGAGCCGTCGGCGCGAGGCGGTAGCCCGCATAGTGGTGGCAAGCGCCGTCCCGCCCGGAACCGCGCCCCGCCTACGGTGCGAACCCCTCCGCCCCGTGCGCGCCCGCGATGACGGATGACGCGGACGCGCTCGCGGTGCCCGTTGCGGCGCCGGCGGCCTCGGCCTCCGCCCGCTCGGCGAAGGCGATGAGCGGCCGACCGGTCGACGGATGCCGCAGCACGTGCGCCTCGACGCCCCAGACCGCGCGGATCAGTTCGGGCGTGAGCACCATTGCAGGCGGCCCAGCCGCGGCGACGACGCCGTTCGCGAGGACCACCACGTGGTCGGCGTACGACGCCGCGAGCGACAGGTCGTGCAGCGCGGCGAGCACGCTGAGCCCGTCGTCGGCGAGGCGACGCAGCAGGCCGAGGGTTGCGAGCTGGGCGCGGATGTCGAGGTGGTTCGTCGGTTCGTCGAGCAGCAGGAGCTCGGGCTCCTGCGCGAGCGCCCGGGCGAGGTTCACGCGCTGGCGCTCGCCGCCCGAGAGCTCGTCGTAGCGGCGCTCGGCGAACTCGGCGGCGCCCGCGGCGAGCATCGAGCGCGCGACGATCTCGCGGTCGCGCGACGTGTCGCCGCCCCACGCCGACTGGTGCGGGATCCGTCCGAGCCCGACGACGTGGTCCGCCCGCAGGCCCGTGGGTGCCTGGACGTCCTGCTCGACGAGCGCGATCCGGCGGGCGCGCTCACGGCGGCGCAGCGAGACGAGGTCGTCGCCGTCGAGGGTGAGCGCCGCGACATCCGCTGCCTCGACGCCCGCGACCAGGTGGAGCAGCGTCGACTTGCCGGCGCCGTTCGGGCCGAGGAGCGCCCCGACCGCGCCGCGGGGAACGGTGATGTCCACGCCGTCGACGACGAGCCGCGAGCCGCGCGCGAACGAGACCCGGGACGCCTCGAGGCCCGCTCCGGGCCGCAGCGCGCTCACGGGGTCCTCCGGGCGCGCAGCATGAGCGCCGCGAAGACGGGCCCGCCGACGAGGGCCGTGAGGATGCCGACCGGCAGTTCGCGCGGGTCGAAGAGCGTGCGGGCGCCCGTGTCGACCCAGATCAGGAACACCGCGCCGGCCAGCGCCGACAGCGGCAGCAGCGCGCGGTGACGCGAGCCGACCACGAGTCGCACCGCGTGCGGCAGGATCAGCCCGACGAAGCCGATCGCGCCGCTCACCGCGACGAGCGCACCCGTGAGCAGCGCCGTCGCGACGAGCAGCAGCGCCCGCGTGCGGGGCACGTGCACGCCCAGGGCGGATGCCGCGGTGTCGCCGAACGCGAAGGCGTCGAGCGTGCGCCCCGTCGTCAGCAGCGGCACGCCCACGAGGAGCAGCGCGCCGCCGGCCAGGGCGACGGCGGGCCAGTCGGCGCCGGACAGCGACCCGAGCAGCCAGTTGAGGATCTCGCGGTAGCTGTCGTTCGTGGCGCTCCAGAAGATGACGAGGCTCGTGATCGCGCCGAACACCGCCGAGACCGCGAGACCGGCGAGCACGGTGGTCGTCGGGCTGAGCCCTCCCGCGGCCCGGGCGAGACCGAGCGTCGCCGCGAGGGCCGCGAGCGCCCCGGCGAACGCCGCGACCGGCAGCGCCACGGCCAGACCGAGCACGAGCACCACCACCGCGCCGACCGACGCGCCCGACGAGAGTCCGAGCAGGTACGGGTCGGCGAGCGGGTTGCGGGTCAGCGCCTGCATGACGACGCCGCAGATCGCGAGGCCCGCGCCGACCGCGGCGGCGGTGAGCACGCGCGGCATCCGGAGCTCCCAGACGATGCCGTCGCGCAGCGGCGACAGCGTCGCCTCGCCGAGTCCGAGGTGCGCGGCGATCGAGGCGAGCACGTCGGCCGGTGCGAGCCCGGCGGGGCCGATGGTCACGGCGAGCACGACGGATGCCGCGAGCAACCCGATGAGCGCGAGGCCCGCGCCGATCGCACGCGCGGGCCCGCCGCGCCGCGCGGCGCCCGCGGGTCGACGGGACGCCGCGCCCGCGGCATCCGTCGACCTGCTCGCCTGCACCGTCATCAGAGCGCCCCGAGCTGCTCCACGATCGCGGCGACGGCGTCGACGTTCCGCACGCCGGCCTCGGTGGCGGGGAAGTCGACGATCACGTACCGGCCCTGCTGCACGGCCGGCATCGCGGCGGTCGCCGGGTTGCCCTCGAGCTTGGCGATCTTCGACTCGGCGGTGTTCCAGGCCGCGTCGACGAGCACGATCACGTCGGGGTCCGCGTCGACGACGGCCTCCCACGACAGCGAGGTCCACGAGTCGCGCACGTCGGCGACCACGTTCTCGAGCCCGGCGGCCTCCATGATCATCTGCGGGGCACCGGTGCCCGCGCCCACGAACGGCTGGTCGTCGCCCGACGAGTACCAGAGCGCGGTGAGCCCGGCGTCGCTCGGTTCGATGGCGTCGAGTGCGGCGCGCTGCTCCGCGACGAGGTCGGCCGCGGCATCCGTCACGCCGAAGATCTCGCCGGCCTGCTCGAACCCGGCGAAGACGCCGTCGAAGGTGAGCGGATCGGGCCGGTAGCCCTCGCCCCGGCACGCGGCGGGCGCGACGTAGGTGCGCACGCCGAGCTGCTCGAGCGTGGCCCGGTCGCCCGCGCCTTCGGCGGTGAGGTTCGACTCCCATCCGGCGAACACGAGGTCGGGCTCGGCGGCGAGCGTCGCCTCCTGCGACGGCACCCGGTCGGAGAGCGTCTCGATGCCCTCCGCGGCGTCGACGTACTCCTCCGGCACGGGTCCGTCGGTGAACGCGGCGCCGACGATGCGGTCCTCCAGGCCGAGCGCGAGCAGCAGCTCGAGCGTCGACGACTTGATGGTCACGACCCGCTCGGGGGCCTGCTCGAACGTCACCTCGGTGCCGCAGTTGTCGATGGTGAGCGGGTAGCCGGATGCGGCGGCATCCGTGGTGCCCTGCGAGTCGGTGCCGGCGTCGGCGGTGGCGGCGCACCCGGCGAGCAGGGCGACGGATGCCGCGGCGGCGACGATCGCGCCGGAACGACGGACGGCGCGGCGGGCGGGGCGGGGCGATGCGGGCATGGAACCTCCGGGATGGCGTGCGTGTTCGGGATCCCGACAGACGTCGGCGAATCGCGGCCCAATCCCGGGCCGACCCCACCGGTCAAGCCCGACCGGCGGTCCGGACCAGTCTATGCCGATGGCGGCGACGACGGGGAGAGCGGCGGCGAGGCCGGCACGTGGGCGCCCTCCCCGATGCCGTCGAGCACCTCCCGCAGCGCCTCGGTCGATCGGTGCCGGGGTTCCCACCCGAGTTCGGTCCGCGCCCGCTCGGTCGACATGACCGGCACGGTGACCGCGAGGTCCAGCCAGCCGGGGTCGGTCGCGTGGATGCCGAGGGCCCAGCTCGCCCACACCGCGCTCCGGGCGACCTCGAACGGCACCGGCACGACGGCACGGGCGCCCAGCACGCGCCGGAGCGCCTCGGGGTCGAGCACGGGCTCGGCGGCGATGTTGAACGCCCCGCCGGCGCGCTGCTCGACGATGCGCGTGATCGCGTCGCCGAGGTCGTCGGCGTGCACCGCCTGGCCGACGGCGCGACGGGGGATCGGCAGGACGGGCAGGCGGATGCGGCCGAGCCACCGACTCGGGCGGTGCCGGCCGATGAAGAGGCGCGCGAGCTCGGCCGCGGCATCCCGCTGGAACACGAACCCGGGTCGCACACGGGTGAGGCGCACCTGCGGGTGGTTCCGCTCGAGGGCGTCGAGCATCCGCTCGGTCGCCGCCTTGTGCCGGCTGTAGTGCGACGTGTGCACGCCGCCGGTCGGCCAGCGCTCGTCGACCCGGGTCGCCTTCGGGCCGGGACTGTACGAGGCGACCGAGGTCACGACGACGAGGTGCGGCACGCCCGAGTCGACCGCCGCGGCGATCGCGTGCCGATGCCCGTCGACGTTGGTCGCCCGCATGACGCGCTCGCGCCGGTTCGGCTGCAGCAGCCAGGCGAGGTGCACGACCGCGTCGGCGCCGGCGAAGAGCCGGGCGAGCCGCCCGCGCGAGCGCGGGTCCGAGACATCCGCCTCCTGCCACTGGACGCCCGCGTACGGCGCCGTGCCGGCGTTCGGTCGCCGGCGCGCGATGCCGACGAGCTCGTGCTCCTGCTCCGACTCCTGCAGCCGCCGCAGCAGGCCCGTTCCCACGTTGCCGGTCGCCCCGACGATGACGATGCGCATGCGTCCGCCTCCGATCTCCGGGCGACGCTACGGGTCGCGGCGCTCGCCCGCGCGGGGTTGACGCGGATCAGCGGCCGGTGCGCACGCGTTCGGCGAGGTCGAGCGCGTCGCCGGCGAGTGCGGCCGACGTGTCGAGGTCGCGCATCCAGAGGGGCACGGATGCCGCGGCGATGCCCTCGCCCTCGAGCGCGGGCACCGCGGCCGCATCGGTCTCGTCGACGAGCCACCCGTCGAGCAGGCCCGTCGCCGCGGGGTCGACGTCGGCGGCGCGACGTGCGCCGTAGTGCCGGGCGACGGCCGCGGCATCCGTCTCGACGCCAATGGCCGACAGGCACGCGTCGGCCATGCCGCGCACCACGCGCCCGCCGATGACGGGGGAGACGCCGACGACGGGCGCCGCGGTCGCGGCGACCGCCTCGCGGATGCCCGGGACGGCGAGGATCGTGCCGATCGACACCACCGGGTTCGACGGGGCGAGCAGCACGACGTCGGCGTCGGCGATGGCCGCCTCGACGCCCGGTGCGGGTCGTGCGGCGGCGATGCCGTGCTGCGTGAAGCCGAGGGCGGGGATCGCGGCGCGGTGCCGGGTCCACCACTCCTGGAAGTGGAGCTCGTCGCGCCCGTCGGCGTCGGGCGACGCGGGGTCGATGCGCACGTGCGTGTCGACCTCGGCGTCGGTCGCCGGCAGGAGCCGGACGCCGAGCGCCCACCGCCGCTGCAGCCGGTCGGCCACCTCGGAGGGCGTGAGCCCGTCGCGCAGCCAGGACGTGCGGGCCAGGTGCGTGCCGAGGTCGAGGTCGCCGAGCGTGAACCACGGCCAGCCGACGCCCCACTCGCGCAACTCGGCCGCGACGCGCTCGGTCTCGCCCGCGCGACCCCAGCCGCGCTCGACGTCGTTCACGCCCGCGAGGGCGTACAGGAGGGAGTCGAAGTCGGGCATGAGTCGAACGCCCGCGAGCCAGAGGTCGTCGCCGGTGTTCGCGACGACGGTGAGCTCGGCGGCGGTCGCCGGCGTGCCGTCGGCGGCGGGTGTCGCGCCGGTCCCGGCCGGCCACCGTCGCGCGCACTCCTCGCGCAGCCCGCGCACGAACCGGGCACCTCCGACCCCGCCCGCGAGCACCGTGATCCGCATCGCTCCACGCTATCGCCCGCGCCCCGGCCGTCTCCCGGATCAGGCGTCGCGCACGAGCACGAGCGAACCCCACGCCCGCCCCGAGCGCACGTCGTCGACCGCCTCGGGCGCCCGGTCGAACGCGTACGGCGTCGCCGTCGCCCGCAGTCCGAGCGTGCCCGCGAGCCGCAGGAACTCGTCGCCGTCGGCCCGGGTGTTCGCGGTGACGCTGCGCAGGTCGCGCTCCAGGAACAGGTGCTCCGCGTAGGTCATGGCCGGGACGTCGCTCAGGTGGATGCCGGCGACGACGACCGTGCCGCCGCGCGTCGTCGCTCGCAGCGCGAGGGGCACGAGGTCGCCCGCGGGCGCGAACACGATCGCCGCGTCGAGCGGCTCGGGCGGGTCCGCTCGCTCGTCGCCCACGAACGCCGCGCCGAGGTCGCGTGCGAGCTCGCGGTTCGCCTCGCCACGGGTCATCGCCGCGACCCTCGCCCCCGCCGCCATCGCGAGCCGGGCGGTCAGGTGGGCGCTCGAGCCGAAGCCGTAGATGCCGAGCAGCCCGCCCGGCGGGAGGTTCGCGCGCCGCAGCGCCCGGTAGCCGATGATGCCCGCGCAGAGCAACGGGGCGATCGCCACCGGGTCGGCGTCGGCCGGCAGCGGGTAGGCGAACGCCTCGGAGACCGTGGCGTACTCGGCGTATCCGCCGTCGGCGTCCCAGCCGGTGAACGTCGCCGCCGGGCACAGGTTCTCGCGGCCCGAGCGGCACCACCGGCACGAGCCGCACGTCGAGCGGAGCCAGGCGATGCCGACGAGGTCGCCCTGCCGCACCCGCTGCACGCGCGGCCCGACGCCCACGACGCGGCCCACCACCTGGTGGCCGGGGACCACGGGGGAGCGGTGGGGCGCCAGCTCGCCGTCGATCACGTGCAGGTCGGTGCGGCACACCCCGCACGCGACCACCTCGACGACGAGCTCGTCGCCCGCCGGTTCGGGATCCGGCAGGGGCGACGCGGTCAGCGTGCCGTCGCCCGCCGTGATCCAGCCGTCCACCGCGATCCTCCCGCCGTGCCGTCGTCTTCCCAGTCTGACGAGGCTGCGCCCGGCACCGAGGGACCTCCGACCCCTGCCCGCGACATCCGTCGACGCCACCATGGAAGGGTGTTCCGCGATCGGACCGATGCGGGGGCGCGACTGCTCGCCCGACTGGACCGGTTCCGCGGCGAGGACGCCGTGGTGCTGGGCCTCCCGCGCGGCGGCGTGCCGGTCGCGGCCGAGGTCGCCCGCGGCCTGGGCCTGCCGCTCGACGTGATCGTGGTGCGCAAGCTCGGCCTGCCGCACGAGCCGGAGGTCGCCATGGGCGCGATCGGCGAGGGCGGCGCGCGCCTCGTCGATGCCGAGCTGCTCGGACAGGCCGGCGTGTCGATCGCCCAGCTGTCCGCGGTGGAGCGCCGCGAGCGCGCCACGCTCGAACGACGCGTGCGCCTGCTCCGCCGCGGCGCCGACCCGATCCCGCTCGAGGGTCGCACGGCGATCGTGGTCGACGACGGCCTCGCGACCGGGTCCACCGCCGAGGTGGCGTGCCGGGTGGCGCGAACCCTGGGTGCCCGGCGCGTGGTGCTCGCCGTCCCGGTGGGGCCGACGGATGCCGCGGCGCGGGTGCCGTCGGCCGACGAGGTCGTGTGCGTCGAGACCCCCGCGTCGTTCCACGCCGTCGGGGAGCGCTACGAGGACTTCTCGCCGACGAGCGACGAGGAGGTCGCGGCGCTGCTCGACGCCGCCCGCCGAAGGACGGGTCGGACGGCGTAGCGTTGCGGCATGCCCGACTACGGCCAGCCCCTCGAGTTCGGCACCTTCATCACGCCCTCGGCACTCGACCCGCAGCGCACCGTCGCGCTCACCGTCGCCGCCGAGGAGGCCGGATACGAGTTCGCCACGTTCCAGGACCATCCGTACCAGCGGAGGTTCCTCGACACCTGGACCCTGATGAGCTGGGTCGGGGCGCGCACGAGCCGCATCCGCATCTCGGCGAACGTGCACAACCTGCTGCTGCGTCCGCCGGCCGTGCTCGCGCGCGCCGCGGCATCCCTCGACCTGCTCACCGGCGGCCGCGTGGTGCTCGCGCTCGGCGCGGGCGGCTTCGCGCAGGCCGCCGAGGCGATGGGCGCACCGGCCCGCACGCCGGCCGAGTCGGGTGACGCGCTCGCCGAGGCGATCGCGGTCATCCGCGAACTGCACGACACGGATGCCGCGGGCGGGGTCTTCCTCGACCACCGCTTCCATCCCATCCGCGGGGCGAAGCGCGGCCCGGCGCCAGTGCAGCGACCGATGCCGATCTGGCTGGGCGTGCTGAAGCCCAAGGGCCTCCGGCTCGTGGGACGCGCGGCCGACGGGTGGTTGCCCTCGCTCGGCCGACTCGAGGACGGCACCGCGTCGCTCGACGCCGGGCACGAGATCATCGACCGGGCGGCCACGGCCGCGGGGCGGGACCCCCGCGGCATCCGTCGACTGCTGAACATCGGGCCGCGCGAGGCGCGACCCGACGTCATCGCCGACCTCGCCACCCGCCACGGCGTCTCGACGTTCATCGTGACCGGCGACGACGAGGCGTTCGTCGCCGACGTCGCCGCCCGGGTCGCGCCCGAGGCCCGGGCGCTCGTCGCCGACCGCCGCGCCGCCGCACCGGGGGTCGAGTAGCCGCCGAAGGCCGCGTATCGAGACTCCGGGACCTCCGACCTCTGGCGCTCGCGGCGCGACCGCGCGACGATGGATCCACGGATCCGCAGCGGCGCGGGAGGCCCCATGAACGACGCATCGACTCCGACCCACCGGACCATCGCCCTCGTGGGCGCGGCCGGATCGGGCAAGACCACCCTCGCCGAGGCGCTGCTGCATCGCGCCGGCGCCATCCCGAGGGCGGGCAGCGTCGAGAACGGCACGACCGTCTGCGACCACGAGCCCGAGGAGATCGCCCGCCACACGAGCCTCGGGCTCTCGCTCGCCTGCTTCGACTGGACCGGCCCCGACGGCACGGCGTACGCGGTGACGCTCGCCGACACCCCCGGGCATCCCGACTTCGTGGGCGGCGTCGACGCGGCGCTCTCGATCGCGGATGTCGCGGTCGTCGTCGTGAGCGCGGTCGACGGGGTCACCGGCGGCACGCGGTCCGTGTGGGCCGCCGCCGAGGCCGCGCGCGTGCCGCGCGTGGTGGTCGTGACGCAGGAGGACAAGGCTCGCGCCGACTTCCGCCGCGTGCTCGCGGAACTCCGCGACGCGTTCGGCGACCACCTGTGGGCACTCGAGCTGCCGCTCGGCGAGGAGGCCGGGTTCCGCGCGATCGCCGACGTGCTCAGCGAACAGGTGCATGTCTACGACGACTCGGGCCACCACCACGACGAGCCGCTGCCGCCCGAGGCGGCGGACGAGGAGCACCGGATGCACGTCGAGGTGACCGAGGACATCGTGTCGCACGACGACGCGCAGCTCGAGGCGTACCTCGAGGGTCAGGAGCCCTCGGTCGCCGAACTCGAGCGCACCTTCGCCCGCGAGGTCGCGGCCGGCGAGGCCGTGCCCGTCCTCGTGTGCTCGGGCGTCACCGAAGCGGGGGTGGACCGCGTCGCGGATCTCGTCTGCGAACTCACGCCCGCCGCCACCGATCGCGACGGGCGCATCCGTGTCGGGGAGGGCACGGGCGGCGCCGAGGTGAAGGTGGCGCCGAACCCGGCGGGCGAGACCGTCGTCCACGTGTTCCGCACGGTCGCCGACCCGTTCGTCGGCCAGGTGTCGATGCTCAAGGTGCTCTCGGGCACGCTCCGCACGGGCGACAAGCTGCGCAACGCCACGACCGGCGCCGACGAGCGCATCCACGGGCTGTTCCGGCTGCGCGGCAACGAGCACCTCACCGCGGGCACGCTCGCCGCGGGCGAGGTCGGCGCGGTCGCGAAGCTCACCGGGTCGCCGTCGGGTTCGCTGCTGTGGTCGCGGCCCACCGGCACGGCGCGCCCGGCGATGCTGCCCGACCGGCCGCCGGTCTACGCGGTGAGCCTCGACCCGGCCTCCCAGTCCGACGACGAGAAGATGTCGGGCGCGCTCTCACGGCTCGTCGCGGAGGATCCGACCCTCGTGGTCGACCGTGCCGGCGACCAGACCGTGCTGCGCGGCCTCGGCGACACCCACCTCGCCGTCGCCGTCGAGCGGCTCGCCCGCGTCTTCGGGGTGCACGTGAACACCGGGCCCGCGCCCGTCGCGTACCGGGAGACGATCGCCGGCTCGGCGCAGGTCGAGGGCAAGCTCAAGAAGCAGTCGGGCGGGCACGGGCAGTTCGCCGTCGTGCAACTGCGCGTCTCGCCCCTGCCGCCCGGAAGCGGGTTCGAGTTCGTCGACTCGGTCACGGGCGGCGCGGTGCCGCGCCAGTACATCGGCGCCGTCGAGAAGGGCGCCCGTGACGCGCTCGCCGCGGGCGGACCGCAGGGGCACCCGGTGGTCGACGTGCGCGTCGAACTGTACGACGGCAAGTCGCACTCGGTCGACTCGTCCGAGATGGCGTTCCGCACCGCGGCATCCATCGGCGTCAAGGCGGCGCTCGCCGAGGCGGGCACCGTGCTGCTCGAGCCCGTGTCGGCGGTGACGGTGACCGTGCCGAACGACCTGCAGGGCGCGGTGCTCACCGACCTGTCGGGCCGTCGGGGACGCGTGCACGCGACCGAGGCGGCCGACGGCGGACGGGCCCGCGTCGTCGCGCACGTGCCCGAGGCCGAGCTCGCGCGCTACGTGCTCGACCTGCGCTCGATCACCGCCGGCCAGGCCGAGCTCACGATGTCCCCCGACCACTACGCCAAGGCCCCGAACCACTCCCGCGCCTGACCCGCGCCCCGCGCGGCTCGCCTGCCTCGCCCGGGACGGGGCGATCCTCAGTAGCCGCCGGCCGCGAGGTGGCGGGCCGCGCTCGCGAGCGCGTCGGCGACGGATGCCGCATCCTCGCGCACCACGCCCACGGTGACCCGCACGAACTCGCCCTCGGGGCCGCGGCGCGCCCCCGCCACCACGGCCCCGCCCGCCGACGCGGCGAGGAACGGCGTCCCGCCCGCGACCCGGATGCCGGCCGCCGCCAGCTGCACGAGCGTCGACCGCTCCGACAGCACGGGCATCCACAGGTTGATCCCGTCGGCGTGCGCGACCGGCACCCCGCGCGAGCGCAGCGCGTCGCCGAGCGCGCGCTGGCGGGTGTAGTACGCGCGCCGGGCCTCCGCGACGGCGTCGATCGCGGCGCCATCCGTCAGCAGGTCGAGCAGGATCGACTGCAGCAGCCGCGAGGTCCAGCCCGGGCCGAGCATGCGCCGGGCCATGATGCGGCCGACGAGGTCGCGCGGCCCGCCGACCGCGGCGATGCGCAGGTCGGGGCCGTGCGACTTGGCGAAGCTGCGCACGTGCACGACGCGGTCGGGCAGGTGCGTGCCGAGGGTCACGTCGCCCTCGGTCGAGATGAGTCCCGAGTGGTCGTCCTCGATGACGACGAGGTCGTCCACGCCCTCGGCCGAGCGGATGACGCGCGCGAGCGCCTCCACGCGCTCCGGCGTCATCGACGCGCCCGTGGGGTTCTGCGCGCGCGGCTGCAGAAGCACCGCGCTCGGTCGGCGCCGCAGCGCCGCCGCGAGTCCGTCGGGCGACATCCCGTGCTCGTCGATCGCGACGGGGACGGCCTCGGCGCCGAGCAGGTCGAGCAGGTCGAGGAACGGCGGGAACCCGGGATGCTCGACGACGACGCGGTCGCCGAAGCGCACCACCTGGTCGAGGGTGCGCGAGATCGCGTCGAGCGCGCCGTCGACGACCACGAGGGCCTCGGCGTCGCTCGGCCACGACCGGCGCAGCACCGCGGCGAGCGCGGGGAGCACGGGCTCGTCCTGGTAGCTGCCGACGTCGGCGCGGGCCGAGATGCGCGAGATCGCCGCGCCGAGCGGCGGCAGCAGGAGCGGGTCGGGCGTGCCGCGCGACAGGTCCAGCCGCACCGGGTCGTCGGGTGCGGCCATGCCGCGCATGCGCGTGGCGGGTCCCTCGGCGGCGCCGCGACGCACGAAGCTGCCCGCACGACCCCGTGACTCGATCAGACCGGCGCGCGCGAGGGCCTGCCAGGCCTGGCTCACCGTGGCCGGGCTCACCCCCAGTTCGGAGGCCAGCTCGCGGACGGTGGGCAGGCGGGCGCCGCCGGCGAGTTCGCCGCTGTTGACCAGTCGTGCCAGGTCTCCCGCGATGCCGCGCGGGGTCGTGTCGTCGAAGGGCGCGAGCGAGCGCAGCTCGGTGACATCCATGCGAAGAGCAGATCCCACCATTGCCTCCTCACGCAGCAGGGGACAGGATGTTTAACCACCGCGTCACAGACTGAAACACAAGGGAAATGTTCACGCCGAAGAATAACAGAACGGGTCGCAAGCCCCGTTCGGCACCCGTCGCCGGCCCGCAGCCGACGACGGTCCTCGGCACCATTGCTCGGCGTCGCGGCACGCAAGGCAGGCACTAGTCCCACGGCCTGTCCAGCGGGCGGCAACGGCGCCGACCGACTCAGGAGGCAACATGACGATCGTTCGAGCGGCCATCACCCAGACGACCTGGACGGGCGACAAGGAGTCGATGCTCGACAAGCACGAGCAGTTCGCCCGGCAGGCCAAGGAGCAGGGCGCCCAGGTGATCTGCTTCCAGGAGCTGTTCTACGGTCCGTACTTCGGCATCACGGAAGACGTGAAGTACTACGACTACGCCGAGCCGGCCGACGGGCCGATCGTGCAGCGCTTCGCGAAGCTCGCCAAGGAGCTCGGCATGGTCATGATCCTCCCCATCTACGAGGAGGAGCAGCCCGGCGTGTACTACAACACCGCGGTGGTCGTCGACGCCGACGGCGAGATCCTCGGCAAGTACCGCAAGCACCACATCCCGAACCTCGAGAAGTTCTGGGAGAAGTTCTACTTCCGCCCCGGCAACCTCGGCTACCCGGTGTTCAACACCGCCGTCGGCCCCGTGGGCGTCTACATCTGCTACGACCGGCACTTCCCCGAGGGATGGCGCGAGCTGGGCCTGAACGGCGCGCAGATCGTCTTCAACCCCAACGCCACCAAGCCCGCGCTCTCCAACCGCCTCTGGGAGATCGAGCAGCCCGCCGCCGCGGCCGCCAACGGCTACTTCGTCGCCGCACCCAACCGCGTCGGCAAGGAGGACAACGAGTACGGCGACCTCGCGGTGACGTTCTACGGCAAGAGCCAGTTCGTCGACCCGCGCGGCAACCTCGTCGGCGACTACGGCTCCGAGGAGCACGAGGAGGTCGTCATCCGCGACCTCGACCTCGACCTCATCCGCGAGGTGCGCAACACGTGGCAGTTCTACCGCGACCGCCGCCCCGACTCCTACGAGGCCATCCCGAAGCCGTAACCCGACCGAGTCGGTGATCGAGTAGCGAGCGAAGCGAGCGTACCGAGATCGCGTCACCGGGTCTCGATACGGCCGCAGGCGGCCTACTCGACCACCGGGAACAAGGAGAAGCAATGACGACCACCCTCATCTCCGGCGGCACCGTGGTGAGCGCGACCGGGCGCGTCGAGGCCGACGTGCTCGTCGACGGCGAGCGCATCGTCGCCGTGCTGCAGCCCGGCAGCGAGCTCATGGGCACGGATGTCGCGGCATCCGTCGACCGGGTCATCGACGCCACCGGCAAGTACGTGATCCCCGGCGGCATCGACGCGCACACGCACATGCAACTGCCGTTCGGCGGCACCGAGGCATCCGACACCTTCGAATCGGGCACGCGGGCCGCCGCGCACGGCGGCACCACCTCGATCATCGACTTCGCGGTGCAGACCTACGGCCAGCGCATCGAGGACGGCCTCGCCGCCTGGCACGAGAAGGCCGGCGGCAACTGCGCGATCGACTACGGGTTCCACCAGATCGTCGGCGACGTGAACGAGGCGTCGCTCGCGGCCATGCGGAAGCTGCCGGACGAAGGCATCACGAGCTTCAAGATGTTCATGGCCTACCCCGGCGTCTTCTACTCGGATGACGCGCAGATCCTCCGGGCGATGCAGGTGTCGCGCGACACGGGCCTGCTCACGATGATGCACGCCGAGAACGGGCCGGCGATCGACGTACTCGCCCAGCAGCTCATCGACGAGGGCAAGACCGACCCGTACTACCACGGCATCGCTCGCGCCTGGGAGATGGAGGAGGAGGCGACCCACCGCGCGATCATGCTCGCGAAGCTGACGGGCGCACCGCTCTACGTGGTGCACGTGTCGGCGAAGCAGGCGGTCGAGCAGCTGGCCTGGGCGCGCGACCGCGGCCAGAACGTCTACGGCGAGACCTGCCCGCAGTACCTCTACCTGTCGCTGGAGGACCAGCTCGGCGCGAAGAGCGACGAGTGGGGCGCGTTCGAGGGCGCGAAGTGGGTGTGCTCCACGCCGCTCCGCAGCCGCGCCGAGGGCCATCAGGACTCGATGTGGCAGGCGCTGCGCACGAACGACCTGCAGATGGTCTCGACCGACCACTGTCCGTTCTGCATGAAGGACCAGAAGGAGCTCGGCCTGGGCGACTTCCGCAAGATCCCCAACGGCATCGGCTCGATCGAGCACCGCATGGACCTCATGTACCAGGGTGTCGTCACGGGCGAGATCACGCTCGAGCGCTGGGTGGAGCTCACGAGCACGACCCCGGCGCGCATGTTCGGGCTGTACGGCACGAAGGGCGTCATCCAGCCCGGCGCCGACGCCGACATCGTCGTGTACGACCCGAACGGCCACACGTCGATCGGCCTCGAGAAGACCCACCACATGAACATGGACTACTCCGCATGGGAGGGCTACGAGATCGACGGCAAGGTCGACACGGTCATGAGCCGCGGCAAGGTCGTCGTCGAGGACGACACGTACGTCGGCGCCAAGGGCGACGGGCGCTTCCTCAAGCGCGGCCTCAGCCAGTACCTCATCTAAGGAGCACGGATGGAATTCGGAGCGGTCCTGCAGACCAACCCCCCGGCATCGCGCACGATCCAGCTCGCGAAGCTCGCCGAGGTGCACGGCTTCAGCCACGTGTGGACGTTCGACTCGCACATCCTCTGGCAGGAGCCCTACGTCATCTACAGCCAGATCCTCGCGCAGACCCAGCGCATCAAGGTCGGCCCGTTCGTGACGAACCCGGCGACGCGCGACTGGACGGTCACGGCATCCGTCTTCGCGACCCTCAACGAGATGTTCGGCAACCGCACGGTCTGCGGCATCGGCCGAGGCGACTCGGCGGTGCGCGTGACCAACGGCAAGCCGACGACGATGACGGAGCTGCGGGAGTCGATCCACGTGATCCGCGAGCTCGGCAACTCGCGGTCCGTCGAGTACCACGGCTCGAATATCCGGTTCCCCTGGAGCAAGGGCTCCGAGCTCGAGGTGTGGGTGGCCGCCTACGGGCCGATGGCGCTGCGGGTCGCGGGCGAGGTCGGCGACGGGTTCATCCTGCAGCTGGCCGACCTCGACATCGCCGCGTGGATGATCAAGACGGTCCGGGATGCCGCGGAGAAGGTCGGGCGGGACCCGATGTCGGTGAAGTTCTGCGTCGCCGCGCCCATGTACATCGGCGACGACTGGGGGCACATGCGCGACCAGTGCCGGTGGTTCGGCGGGATGGTGGGCAACCACGTCGCCGACATCGTCGCGAAGTACGGGGCGCACGGCACGGTGCCCGACGCGCTCACCGACTACATCCGCGGGCGGGAGGGGTACGACTACAACACGCACGGCAAGGCCGAGAACGACCACGTCGACTTCGTCCCCGACGAGATCGTCGAGCGGTTCTGCGTGCTCGGGTCGGCCGACCAGCACATCCAGAAGCTGAAGGCCCTCGCCGAACTGGGCGTCGACCAGTTCGCCGGGTACCTCCAGCACGACAACAAGGAGGAGACGCTGCGGGTCTACGGCGAGACCGTGATCCCGGCGCTCTCCGAGCACGTCGCGGCGAAGTCATGACCGACCTGCGCGAGCGCGAGACGGCGGACGCCGTCCCGGGAGGCGTGCCCGGCGGCATCCGCTCGGCCGGGCGCGCCGGGCGCGTCGGACGCTCGCGTCGCGCCGGCCGGACCGCCGCCGCGTGGGCCTGGGGCCTCGCCGGCATCCTCGCCCTCGCCCTGCTCTGGGAGGGCTACAAGTTCCTCGCCCCGGCGGACGGCGTCGTGATCGCGGGCACCAGGGTGCTGCCGCGCTCGACCGACCTCGCCATGCCCCACGTCTGGGACATGATCGCCCGCCTCGCCGAGCCCGTGACGCGCTCCCCGTCGGCGCAGCCGCTGTGGTTCGTCGTGCTGCTCGCGGCGCTCACCACGCTCGGCATCGCCGCCGCCGGGTGGCTCGTGGGCGTGGTCGTCGGCATCGGGCTCGCGCTCGTCATGCAGCGGTGGCGGATCGCCGAGTGGGGCCTGCTGCCCTGGATCGTGCTCAGCCAGACCGTGCCGCTCATCGCGTTCGCGCCGGTCGTGAAGAGCTGGGGGTCGCGCGTCGAGATCGGCGCGTTCGAGTGGCAGGACTGGATGTCGGTCGCGCTCATCGCGAGCTACCTCGCGTTCTTCCCGATCGCGGTCGGCGCGCTGAAGGGCCTGCAGTCGCCCGACCGCATCCACACCGAGCTCATGCAGACGTACGCCGCCGGCTACTGGCAGACCCTCGTCAAGCTCCGGTTCCCCGCGGCCGTGCCCTACCTGCTCCCGGCACTCCGGCTCGGCGCGGCGAACGCCGTCATCGGCGCGGTCGTCGCCGAGGTGTCGACGGGCCTGCAGGGCGGCATCGGCCGCATCCTCATCCAGTTCGCCGGGCAAGCCTCCGGCGACCCCGCCAAGGCGTGGGGCCCGATCTTCGGCGCGATCGTGCTCGGCCTCGTCGCCGCGGGCTCGGTCGCCCTGCTCGGCGCCATCCTGAAGAACTACCGACGATCCGAGGAGTCCGCATGACGGAGGCCACCCCCACCACGCCCGACTCGACGGCCGCCGTCGAAGTGCGCGGCGTCGACAAGGTGTTCGAGACCCGCACCGGCCAGGTGCACGCCCTCGACGCCATCGACCTCGTCATCGCGCCGGGCGAGTTCATCTCGCTCATCGGGCCGAGCGGATGCGGCAAGTCCACCCTCATGCGCCTCATCGCCGACCTCGACGAGCCCACCGGCGGCACGCTCACCGTCTTCGGCAAGACCGCCCGCCAGGCCCGGCTCGACCAGGACTACGGCATCGCGTTCCAGCAGGCGGGCCTGCTGCCGTGGCGCACCGTCGCGGCCAACGTCGCCCTGCCGCTCGAGCTGCACGGCGTCGGCTCCGCGGAACGACACAGCCGCGTTGAGCACCTGCTCGACATGGTCGGCCTGTCGGACTTCGCCGACCGGTACCCCGACCAGCTCTCGGGCGGCATGCAGCAGCGCGTCGCGATCGCCCGCGCGCTCGCCGAGCAGCCGCGCCTCCTGCTCATGGACGAGCCGTTCGGCGCGCTCGACGAGATGACCCGCGAGAAGATGCAGACCGAGCTCGTGCGCATCTCCGCCGAGACGGGCGCCGCCGTCGTGTTCGTCACCCACTCGATCCCCGAGGCCGTGTTCCTCTCCGACCGGGTGGTCGTCATGTCGCCGCGGCCCGGTCGCATCCAGCAGGTCGTGCCCATGCGGCTCGGCGCCGAGGCCGAGCGGGCCGCGCGCACCGAGGAGCTCCGCGAGGAGCGCGCGTTCTTCGACATGGTCACCGCGGTGCGCGAGGCGCTGCACGGCGGCTCGCCCGTGTCATCCGGCCCGCGCGGGGTGGAGACCCGCTGATGAGCGCGACGACCGCCGGGCGACCGACCCGCATGAGCCCCCGCACCGAGGCGACGCTGCGCGTCGTCGCGCCCATCGCGGTCGGGCTCATCGTGCTCGGCGTCTGGCAGTTCCTCGTCAGCGTCGTCGGCGTCTCCGACTACCTGCTGCCGAGCCCGGCGTCGATCATCGAGCAGTTCGTCGCGTTCTTCCCGTCGATCCTCGCCGCGACCCTCATCACCGGGACCAACGCCCTGCTCGGACTCATCGTCGGTTCCCTGCTCGGCATCCTCCTCGCCTCGCTCGCCGCGCGCTGGAAGGTCGTCGACCGGATGAGCGCCCCGATCGTCGCGGCGCTCGCCGTGGTGCCGATCGTGGCCCTCGCGCCCGTGCTGAACTCGATGTTCGGCGCGGACAGCCAGTTCGGCCGGCAGGCCATCGCCGCGCTCGCCTCGTTCGTACCGGTGTTCATCAACACCCTGCGCGGATTCCGGCAGACCCAGCCCGTGCACCGCGACCTCATGAAGGCGTACGCCGCGAACTCGCAGCAGGTGATGCGCGTGCTGACGCTGCCGACCGCGGTGCCGTTCGTGCTCACCGGCATCCGCATCGCCTCGTCGCTCGCCGTCATCTCGGCCCTCGTCGCCGAGTACTTCGGCGGCCCGCGCGGTGGTCTGGGATCGCTGATCTCGACCTCGGCGGCATCCAGCGCCTATGCGCGGGCGTGGGCGTACGTGCTCGCCTCGATCGTGCTCGGCCTGGTCTTCTACCTCGCGACGCTGGCCCTCGAACGGCTCGTGCTGCGCCGCGGCCCCGGCGGAGGTGCGCGATGACGCGCCCGGCGCCGGCCCCGCGGCATCCGCTCGCCCGCACCGCCCACCACGCGGTCAGGCGCAGGCGTCCCCGCCCTGCAGGGGATGGCACCACCATCACCACCAGCACCATCGCACGCACCGGGAACCAGGAAGGACCGACATGAAGCACAGCACACGCCGCGGACTCGCGGCCGGAGCGTTCGCCGTCTCGGCGGCACTGCTCCTCTCCGCCTGCGCGGGCGGCGACTCGGGCGACGGCGGCGGCAACGGCGCCACGGGCGGCGGCGAGGGCGACCTCACGCCCGTCAAGCTCCAGCTCCAGTGGCTGCCGCAGGGCCAGTTCGCCGGCTACTTCGCGGCCGTCGAGAACGGCTACTTCGAGGAGGAGGGCCTCGAGGTCGAGATCATCCCGTCCGGTGGCGACATCGTGCCTCAGGACGCGCTCGCCAACGGCGACGTCGACTACGCGATCGCGTGGGTGCCGAAGGTGCTCGGCTCGATCGAGCAGGGCGCCAACCTCACCAACATCGCGCAGATCTTCCAGCGCTCGGGCACCCTGCAGGTGTCGTGGGCCGACTCCGACATCTCGTCGGTGGCGGACTTCGAGGGCAAGAAGATCGGCTCGTGGGGCTTCGGCAACGAGTGGGAGATCTTCGCGGCCATGGCCGCGGAGGGCCTCGACTCGTCGACCGTCGAGATCATCACGCAGGACTTCAACATGAACGCGTTCCTGCAGGGCGACATCGACGCGGCCCAGGCCATGACCTACAACGAGTACGCGCAGCTGCTCGAGACGGTGGACCCCGACACGGGTGAGCTGTACACGCCCGAGGACTTCAACGTCATCAGCTACGAGGACACCGTGGGCGCCATGCTCCAGGATGCGATCTGGGCCGACACCGAGCGCCTCGAGAGCGACGAGGAGTACCAGGAGACCACGGTCGCCTTCCTCAAGGCGGTCATCAAGGGCTGGGCCTTCGCGCGCGACAATCCCGAGGAGGCGTCGGAGATCACAATCGCGGCCGGCTCCGGCTGGGGCCCGAGCCACGAGCTGTGGATGGTCAACGAGACCAACAAGCTCATCTGGCCCGCCGAGAACGGCATCGGCGTGATCGACGAGGAGGCCTGGAACCGCACGGTCGAGGGCGCCCTGTCGGCGGTCAACGAGTCGGGTGCGAGCCCGATCACGGAGGAGCCGCCCGCCTCGGCGTGGACCAACGAGTACATCGAACGGGCCATCGAGGAGCTCGGCGACGAGGTCGACACGACCGGCGAGTCCTTCGAACCCATCGAGGTCACCCTCAACGAGGGCGGCAACTAGCACCACCCGGTGGTCGAGTAGGCGCGCAGCGCCGCATTGAGACCCGTGCAGCGATCTCGGTACGCGTCCGGCTCCGCCGGGCGCTACTCGACCACCGGAACCCGAACCGCACGAAAGGCAGCGACGCCATGACCGACAACCTCACCGAAGGGCTCGACCAGCTCGCACGCGAGCTCGACGCCGAGCACGTGTTCCACTCGTGGTCGGCGCAGGGCAGCCCGCCGCAGCTGGTCATCGCGAGCGGACGCGGCACGACCGTGTGGGACCACGCGGGCAAGGAGTACCTCGACTTCTCGAGCCAGCTCGTGAACGTCAACATCGGCCACCAGCATCCGGCGGTGGTGCAGGCCATCACCGAGCAGGCGGGCCTGCTCGCCACGGTCGCCCCGTCGGCCGTGAACCTCGCGCGCGGCGAGGCGGCCAAGCGCATCGTCGCCCGCGCCCCCGAACGGCACTCCAAGGTCTTCTTCACCAACGGCGGCGCCGACGCCAACGAGAACGCGATCCGGATGGCGCGCCTGCACACCGGTCGCGACACGGTCCTGTCGACGTACCGCTCGTACCACGGCAACACGGGCGCGGCGATCGTCGCGACCGGCGACTGGCGCCGCGTGCCCAATCGCTTCGCGCGCGGCCACGTGCACTTCTTCGGACCGTACCTGTACCGCTCCGAGTTCTGGGCGACGACGCCCGAGGAGGAGTCGGAGCGCGCGCTGCACCACCTGCGGCGCGTCGTCGAGGCCGAGGGCCCGTCGTCGATCGCGGCGATCCTCGTCGAGACGGTCCCGGGCACGGCGGGCGTGCTCATCCCGCCGCCCGGCTACCTCGCAGGCGTCCGGGAGCTCTGCGACCGGCACGGCATCGTGCTCATCGTCGACGAGGTGATGGCGGGCTTCGGCCGCACCGGACGCTGGTTCGCGTTCGACGGCTACGACGTGACGCCCGACCTCATCACCTTCGCCAAGGGCGTGAACTCCGGCTACGTGCCCGTGGGCGGCGTCATCATCTCCGACGAGATCGCCGCCGACTTCGACGAGCGCGTCTTCCCGGGCGGGCTCACCTACTCGGGCCACCCGCTCGCGATGGCCTCGATCGTCGGCTCGATCGATGCCATGGAATCCGAGGGCATCGTCGACCATGCGCGCGAGGTCGGCGCGGAGGCGATCGCGCCCGCCCTGTCGGAGCTCGCCGAGAAGCACCGCGTCATCGGCGAGGTGCGCGGCGAGGGCGTGTTCTGGGCGATGGAGCTCGTCGCCGACCCCGAGACGCGCGAACCGCTGCCGGCCGCCGAGATGGGCCGCATCAAGGGCGCGCTCGTCGAACGCGGCCTGCTGCCGTTCATCGCCGACAACCGCATCCACGTGGTGCCGCCCTGCGTGGTCACCGCCGACGAGGTCGCCCAGGCGGCGGCCATCTACGACGAGGTGCTCGGCACCGTCTCCCCGTGAGGCGGATGCCGCGGCATCCGTCGCCGTCTTCACCGACCCGAACCACTCGACCGGAAGGAAGAGCATCATGACCGACACCCGAACCGCCCCCACCGCCGAGGGCACCGCGACCGCCGAGGTCGTCGAGCACTGGATCGACGGGGCGCCCGTCCCCGGCGAATCCGACCGCACCGGACCCGTCTACAACCCGGCGCGCGGCGTCGAGCAGCGGCGGGTGCGTTTCGCGACGACGGCCGACGTGGATGCCGCGGTGCAGGCCGCGGCGCGCGCGTTCCCGATGTGGCGCGACACGTCGATCGCCAAGCGCCAGCAGGTGATGTTCGCGTTCCGCGAGCTGCTGAACGCCCGCAGCGACGAGCTCGCGGCGATCCTCACGAGCGAGCACGGCAAGGTGCTGGGCGACGCGGCGGGCGAGATCTCCCGCGGGCTCGAGGTCGTCGAGCTCGCCTGCGCCATGCCCGCGTACACGAAGGGGGAGTACTCCGAGAACGTCTCGACGGGCATCGACGTCTACACGCTGCGCCAGCCGCTCGGCGTGGTCGGCGTGATCAGCCCGTTCAACTTCCCGGCGATGGTACCCATGTGGTTCTTCCCGCTGGCGATCGCGGCGGGCAACACCGTCGTGCTGAAGCCCAGCGAGAAGGACCCGTCGGCGTCGATCTGGCTCGCGCGCCTCATGCAGGAGGCAGGCCTGCCCGACGGCGTCCTCAACGTGGTGCACGGTGACAAGGTCGCGGTCGATGCGCTGCTCGAGCACCCCGCGGTGCGCTCGATCTCGTTCGTCGGCTCGACGCCGATCGCGCAGTACATCTACGCGACCGCCACGGCGAACGGCAAGCGCGTGCAGGCCCTCGGCGGCGCGAAGAACCACATGCTCGTGCTGCCCGACGCCGACCTCGACCTGGCCGCCGACGCCGCCGTCAACGCGGGCTTCGGCTCGGCGGGCGAACGCTGCATGGCCATCTCGGCGGTCGTCGCGGTCGACTCGATCGCCGACGAGCTCGTCGCGAAGATCAGCGAGCGGATGTCGCGGCTGCGCACCGGCGACGGCACGCGCGGCTGCGACATGGGGCCGCTCATCACGCGCGAGCACCGCGACAAGGTCGCCGGCTACCTCGACGTGGCGGCATCCGACGGCGCCTCGGTCGTCGTCGACGGACGCGACCCGGACGTCGACGGCGAACCCGACGGGTTCTGGATGGGACCGACGCTCATCGACCGGGTGCCCACGTCGTCGGCGGTCTACCGCGACGAGATCTTCGGGCCGGTGCTGTCGGTCGTGCGGGTCGACGGCTACGAGGAGGGGCTCGACCTCATCAACTCGTCGCGGTACGGCAACGGCACGGCGATCTTCACCAACGACGGGGGTGCCGCACGGCGCTTCCAGCGCGAGGTGACGGTCGGCATGGTCGGCATCAACGTGCCGATCCCGGTGCCCGTCGCGTACCACTCGTTCGGCGGCTGGAAGGACTCGCTGTTCGGCGACGCGAAGGCGTACGGCCCGCGCGGCTTCGACTTCTTCACGCAGGAGAAGGCGATCACGAGCCGGTGGCTCGACCCGAGCCACGGCGGCCTGAACCTGGGCTTCCCGCAGCACGACTGAGGCGCGGCGGCGCGGCGCCCCCGCTCAGGCGAGGGCGTCGCGCACGAGGCGGAGCGCGGCGAGCACGGTCTGCTCGACGACGGCCGACGGGTCGCCGTCGAAGCGCCACGCGGCATCCGTCACGGTCTCGCCGACGCAGATCGCGGCGAACACGGTGCCCGGGTCCAGGTCCTCCTCGGGCTCCGGCCCGCCGACGCCCGTGACCGCCACGGCCACGTCGGCGCCGAGGAGCCGTGCGGCGCCCGCGGCGAGCTCGCGCGCGCACTGCGGTGTGAGCACCGACTCGGCGGTGACGCCGAGCACCTCGCGCTTGACGCGCTCGTCGTAGGCGACCACGCCGCCCGCGAACCACGCCGACGCCTGGTCGCCGCGCCCGAAGGCGCTCGCGATGGCCCCGGACGTGAGCGATTCGGCCGCGGCGACCGAGATGGACCGGTCGCGCGCGAGCCGGCCGATCTCATCGGTCAGGGACTGGAGGTCGTCGTCTGCCATGGGCCCATTCTGCCGAGCGGCACCGCGATCGGCATCGGGTTGACGGGGCCGCGCCGCGCGTGGGCGTTCAGCGCGACGAGGCCGACCGGGCGAACTCCGCGACGGCGCGACGGGCGTACGGCGTCTCGATCGATGCGCCGATGGTCCTCGCCTCGTCGTCGAGCGCCTCCTGGAAGGGCCGGCCGAGGCCCGAGTGCATGAGGCGCTTCGTCTGGCCGAACGCGCTCGTGGGTCCGGCGAGCCAGGCGGATGCCACGGCACGGGCCCGCGCGTCCAGCGCGTCGGGTGCGACGACCTCCGCGACGAGCCCCCAATCGAGTGCTTCGGCGGCGGTCAGCGTGCGCGACGTGAGCGTGAGCTCGAGCGCGCGCCGCACGCCGACGGCCTCGGGGAGGAGAGTGCTCACGCCGCAGTCGGGCGTGAGCCCGATGTCGGCGTACCGGCTCGCGAAGGTCGCCCGGTCAGAGGCGATCACGACGTCGGCGACGAGCATGAAGCCGAGTCCGCCGCCGGCGACCGGGCCCTGCACCGCCGCCACGATCGGCTTGGTGCTCTCGCGCAGGGTGCGGTGGCCGTCGTGGATGCGGTCGGCGAGCCGCCGCACGACCTCGCCCGCGGGCTCGTCGCCGTCGCTCGCGAGCGCGGACATCGCGAGCACGTCGCCGCCGGCGCAGAACGCGCGACCGTTCGCGTCGAACAGCACGGCGCCGATGTCGTCGCGGTCGGCGATCTCGTGCGCGAGGTCCTGCCACCGGGCGATCGCCGCCGGGTCGACCGCGTTCAGCCGGGCGGGGCGATTGAGCGTCACGTGCGCGAGGCCGTCGCGCACGTCGAACAGGATCACGTCGTCGGGCATCCTCGGATGCTACGCGACCGGTGTCGTATGCCGCTCGTAGTATGCGTGCGTGCTGACCGAGCCCCTCCACCACGCCGCGGTCGAACTCGGGCGGCGGCTCGGCGCGCGTCCCGCTCGGCCTCCCGGCCGCCGCGGCGAGCGAGACGGTCGCGCGGGCAGCGGCCGTCGCGGCGCCGCGCATCGTCGCCGAGGCCGGGCCACCGCGACCGGTGACGTGGTGGTGGTGGATCGGGTACGCCGGAGCATGGGCGGTCGCGTGCGGCGCCGCGTCCTCGCTCGTCGACCGGCCCGGGTTCCCCTGGCCGCTCGCGGCCGGGCCGGCGGCGTTCGCGGTGCTGCTCGTGGTCGCCGCGGTACTCGTCGCCGTGGTGCAGCGCTGGCTGCGCGAGTCGCACGACGACCGTGCGGCATCGCTCGCGCGCGCCGTCGCCGAGCTGGCCGCCCGCGTGGGCCTGCTCGAGGCGCAGCGCCCGGGCCGAGCCGAGCCGGCGTTCCCGCTCGCGGTGGCGTGGCCGCGGCCGGCGCCGCAGCCCTACGGGGTGTCGCACCGAGGCGCCGAGCAGCTCGTCGCCGACTGGATGCGCCACCTCGGGGCGTTCGACGCCGAGGTGACCCGGTTCACGGCCGACGGCGGCGTCGACGTGGTCAGCGCGCACTGGATCGCGCAGGTCAAGAACCTCGCCGAGCGCACGCGGTGCCCGTGGCGCAGGTGCGCGAGCTCGCCGGCGTCGCCGCCCACGACGGCCGCCGCGCGCTGTTCTCCACCTCGGGCACGTACACGGCGGGCGGGGTGGCCTTCGCCGATCGGGCGGGCCTGGGCCTGTTCGAGTACCACGCCGAGGGCGGGGCGCTCCGAGCCGCGAACGCGCACGCGCGGGTCGTGGTGAGCGAGGGGCTGCGCCCGCCGGTGTGAGCACCTAGGTGGCGGCGGCCGCCTCGCCCGCGGGCTCGGCGGGGGTGCCGCGGGACGGGTGGCCGTACGCCTGCTCGAGCCGTGCCGCTCGGTCGACGATGACCTCGAGCACGGTCCGCACGGCGAGGCGCTCCGCGACATCCGGCCGCACCAGGGCGAAGATCTGGCGAACGGATGCCACGCCACGGAGCGGCTTCAGCACGATGCCCTCGGGCAGCGCCCCCGAGGTGTAGCGGGGGACGAGCGCGATGCCGTGGCCGGCCTGGATGAACGCCTCGACGATGCGCATGTCGCTGAACCGCTGGCTGATCTCGATGCGGCCGGTGGTCGCCTGCTCGATCGCGTGGAGGATCCGCTCGAACGGGTACCCGCTCGGCACCCCGAGCCAGGTCTCGCCGACCACGTCGGCGGGCGTCACGAGCGCGCGGTTGGCGAGCCGGTGCCCGGCGGGGAGGCCGACGTCGAGCGGCTCGGTGAGCAGCGGCAGGGCGCGCAGGCCGCGGCCGCCCCACGGCAGCTCGCCCGGCATGGTGTGGGCGAGCACGATGTCGTACTCGTTGGCGAGGTCGGGGAACTCGGCCAGTTCGGGGTCGAGGTCGGTGGCGCGCACCACGAGCCCGGTCACGGCTCGGAGGTCGGTGAGCACCTGGGGGAGGAGGGTGGCACCGACCGTCGGGAACGTGAGGAGCGTCACCTCGCCGCTCGGGTGGTTGCGGAACTCGTCCCACAACGCCGACGCGCGCTCGAGAGCGATCGCGACCTCCGTCGCTGAGCGGGCGAGCGCCTGGCCGGCGCTGGTGAGCACGACGCCGCGACCGACCCGCTCGGTCAGCGGCATGCCCGCCTCGCGTTCGAGCACCTTGAGCTGCTGGGAGACCGCCGAAGGGGTGCGGCCGGTGGCCTCGGCGACGGCGGTCACGCTGCCGCGCTCGGCGAGCTCGCGGAGGAGGTCCAGACGGCGTACATCCATGTAGCAATGCTACATCGTTAGTGTAGTTTCGTAAGATTGTGCTGAACGGTTTACTCCGTCACAATTGAGGAGTCGGACACGTGCAAGGGCGCACCCAGTCGCCCGACATTCCAACGATCTCCCGAAAGGAACCGCCGTGTTCAGCCTCACCGTCCTCCTCATCAGCGCCTCGATCGCCGGCGTCGTCGGCTCGGTCCTCGTGACCGCTCGCGACGGATACCGTCGTCAGCCGCGCGAGACGTTCGCGCGCACCGTCTGAGTCGCGCGACCGCGGAGCCCCCGGGCTCCGATGCAGGGCCGCCGCGCGGGGGAGGGACACCCCGCGGGGCGGCCCTTCGTTCGTCTGCGCCCGCCCTCGACATCCGCGTGCACCGCCGATAGCGTGACGACACCCGAGCAGCTCGGGTCACCCCACGCGACCCGGGCCCGAGCGACTGACGGAGCGAGCGGATGCCCATCACCCCCACCCCACCCGAACGCCCCGACGCCGAGGGCGACGCCCACCGGGCGCCCGTCGACGACCCGGCCGTCCTGCGCACCTTCCTGCTCGGTCTCGCCGAGGGCATGACGGCCTCCCAGGAGTCGGTGGACCGGATCCGCGCCGACGTCGTGCAGATCGCGCGTGCCTACGGCCTCGACGACGTCGACCTGGTCGTGCTGCCCACGATCGCGTTCGTGCAGACGGGCCGCGGCGACACCGCACGCGTGGCGCTGAAGTCGGTGCAGGCGACGTTCCGCTTCGACCAGATCGCCGAGATGGGTCGGCTGCTGCGCGAGGCCCGCGAGGCGGCGATCTCGCCCGGCGACGGCATCCGCCGCCTCAATGAGATCGGCGCGATGCCGCCCACCCGGCACTGGTTCATGCGGACCCTCGGTCACGCCATGCTCACCGCCGGGCTCGCGCTGCTCCTCGCGCCCAGCTGGCAGGCCGCGGTCGTCGGCTTCGTCCTGGGCGCGCTCATCGGCGTGGCGAAGCTCGTGCGCTCGCAGACGCTCACGCTCGTGTTGCCCATCGTCGCGTCCTTCGTGTGCGCGCTCATCGTCTTCCTCCTCGCGCCGTACGTCGAACTCGGCGACCCGCTGCGCGTGCTCATCGCGCCACTGGCCACCTTCCTGCCCGGCGCCCTCCTCACCACGGGCGTGCGCGAGCTCGCGGCCGGGCAGATGGTCGCCGGGACGTCCCGGCTGGGCGCGGGCCTCGTCCAGCTCGGCCTGCTCGCGTTCGGCATCCTGACGGCGGGCACGGTGGTCGGCGTCGGCAACGAGGACTACCTCCCGCTCGACGCGTCCACGACGCTGCCGTGGTGGGTCGCGGGCATCGGCCTCGCCCTGTACGGCCTCGGCAACTACCTCCACTTCGCGGCCCCCGGTCGCAGCTACGGCTGGGTGCTCCTCGCGCTCGTGGTGGCGTACGGGGCGCAGCAGCTCGGCGCCCTGGCCTTCGGCTCGGCGGTGAGCGGGCTCATCGGCGCGCTCGTCGTCACGCCGTTCGTGCTGTGGATCGAGGACCTGCGCCGCGGCGGCGTGCCGTCGCAGATGATCTTCCTCCCGGCCTTCTGGGTGCTCGTGCCCGGGGCGTCGGGCGTGATCGGCGTCACGGAGGGCGCGGTCGCCGCCTCCGCCGGCATCGCCGACTTCTCGGCCGCGTTCGTCACGGTCATGTCGATCTCGCTGGGCGTGCTCATCGGCTCGGCGCTCTACCGGTTCATGCGACGCAGCGCGCAGGAGCTCTCCGAGTTCCACATCGACCTGCCCACGGTGCTCGCGCCGTCCGACGAGCCCGTGCTCTCGCGCATCGCGGAGGCGACGACGACCCGTTCCTCACGGCGGCGCGACGAGGAGCGCCGGGAGGGCGAGCACCGCGACGGTCGCTGAACGGATGCCGCAACCGGGCCGTCCGCCCGTGCCCGGCGGCCCACGAGCCCCGAGAATCCGACCCCGCGGCACTCAGGGACCACGACGTAGAGTATTCGGGTGACTTCCCGGAACCCCCAGTCCGCCGAGGCCCGCCGACAGCTCATCGAGTTCATCTCGAGCGAGGCGGTGTTCCACGGCGACTTCACGCTCACCAGCGGCAAGAAGGCCACGTACTACGTCGACCTCCGCAAGGTGAGCCTCGACCACCGCGTGGCGCCGCTGATCGGGCAGGTCATGCTCGACCTCATCGCCGAGGTTCCGGAGGTCGCCGCCGTCGGCGGCATGACGATGGGGGCCGACCCCATCGCCACCGCGGTCCTGCACCAGGGTGCGGCCCGCGGGCTCGCCTACGACGCCTTCGTCGTGCGCAAGGAACCGAAGGACCACGGCCGCGGCAAGCAGGTCGAGGGGCCGGATGTCGCCGGCAAGCGGGTCATCGTGCTCGAGGACACCTCGACCACCGGGGGCTCGCCGCTCAAGGCGATCGAGGCCCTGCGCGCCGTGGGCGCGGAGGTCGCCGCGGTCGCGGTCGTCGTCGACCGCGACACGGGCGCACGCGAGGTCATCGAAGCCGCGGGGGTTCCCTACCTCGCGGCCATCGGATTGAAGGATCTGGGACTGTCATGAACCGACGCGACGGACGCCACGACTCGGACGACATGAACGACGCCGACTGGCTGCTCAGCCAGCTGGGCAGCGGCCGTCGCCCCGACCTCGAGGGCCGCCAGGCTCCCCAGCCGCCCGTCGCACCGCCCCAGCAGCCGGCCGAGCCGGTCTCCCCGCCGCCCATGGAGCGACCCCGCCGCCGCAGCGAGGAGTCGCTCGACTGGTTCTCGCTCGCCGACGCCCAGTCCGAGACGGATGCCGCGACGCGGGAGCTTCCCGTCGTGAGCGAGCCGCTTCCGCCGCGCGCGGAGCCGCCCCGGCAGGCGCCCGCTCCGACGTGGGAGCCGCAGGCCCCGGCGTGGAACCAGCCTCCCGGCTGGGACGACCGCCGACCTCCGGCGACGCCGCGCGACCCGCAGCGGCCCGACGACCGGCTCACGTCGGTCGAGCCGCCCGTGGGCGGGGCGCCCGTGCCGCCGGCCTTCGGCGGCCCGCAGGCACCGCCGCCCGGCCCGCCGCCGCCCGGCCCGGTCACCCCGCCGGCGAACTTCGCCCTGACCTGGGGCGAGCAGCCCATCGAGACCGAGGACGGTCTCCGTGCGGCGTTCCGGCAGCTCTCGGACCCCGCGGAGCCGCCGCAACAGCGACCCCGCGACGACCGGCGCCCGGTCGAGCCGCACCGCGACGAGCCTCCGCTCGACCCGCGCGACGTGCCGGGATCGGCCGACTCCCCCTTCGCGGGGTTCACGCCGCCGCCGGTCGCCCGGCAGTCCTTCACCCCGGTGACCCCGCCCGCGGGCACCGCCTTCCCGGCGGCCCGGACCGACTTCGACGACCAGCTCTGGTCGGCGCTCAACGAGGACCCGGCGGCCGCCGGTGCGGCCACGCGCGACGACCGGGTTCCCGCCTCCGACGATAGCCGGGGCTACTCCGACGAGCAGGCCTACGCCGACGCGTCGGGCCAGTACGACGACCACGAGTTCGACCAGCCGGGGTACGACCCGCGGGCGCACGAGCCGCAGGGCTGGGACCAGCGGGCCGCCGCCGAGCCGGTTCAGGACGAGCAGGCGTACGCCCAGCAGGGTTGGGACCAGCGGGCCCCGAGCGAGCAGGCGTACGACGGTCACGCCGACGACCAGCAGGGCTGGGACGACCAGCGGGCCGCGGGCGAGCGGGTTCCGGACGAGCCGGCGTACGACCGGCAGGGCTGGGACCAGCAGGACCGCGATCACCAGGGCTCCGACCGGGACGGCTGGGGCCGGCAGGAGTACGACCGGGAGGCTCGGTACGACGAGCCCCGCTCCGAGCAGCCCGCGTACGACGAGCAGGACGGCTCGCCCATGGCGCGCGAGATGGCGCAGGCCGGCTACTTCTGGAACCTCACTCCCGACCCGACGGCGCCCGATCCCAAGGCCCCGGTCGAGGACGACCGGCCGGGTCCCCGCCGACGCGGGGCGTCCGACTCCGACGCCGCACCGGCCGGACGGTCGCGCGACGACCGGGATGCGCGCCCCGGAGACGACGACCGTTCCCCTGAGCCGTACCCCGCGGTCGACCAGTGGGATCCCATCCCCGACGACGGCATCGCGGATGACGCGGACGTGGCCTCCGACCCGCGTGAGGCCGAGTACGGCGATCGCGACCACCGAGATGATCGCGAGTACCGGGACGACCTCGAGTACCGGGATGATCGCGAGTACCGGGACCCCCGCGACGAGTGGTCCGACGCGCCGTACGACCGCGACGACCGCCGCGACCCCCGGGACGACCGCGCCCGCGGATTCGCGTACGACGGCCCGCACGACCGGGACGCCGTCGACGACGAGAGCGATGACGACGGCCTCGCCTCGCTGTTCGGCGGTGCCGGCTTCGGCGCCACGGCGCCGACCCCCCTCGTCGGTGGTGCTGCGGCACAGCGCGATCGCGACGTCGACCCGTACGACGCCCGCGACGACCGATACGCCCGCGACGACCAGTACGGCGCCTACGCGCGCGATGACCGGTACGGCCGCGATGACACCCGCGATGACCGGTACGGCCGCGATGACGACCGGTACGACCGGTACGGCCGCGATGACGACCGGTACGCCCGCGATGACCGCGGCGGTCGGGGCGGCCCGGCGGCACCGCGGACGCGGGACGACGACGACGACGACCGGGGCGGGCGTTCGCCGGTGAAGCTCCTCGCGTGGATCGCGGGCGGCCTCGCCGCCGTGCTCCTCGTGGTCGCGGGTATCGCGTTCGGCGCCCAGCTGCTCCGAGGCGGAGGAGATGAGACCGCCGACGGCGGAGCCGGCGGGGCGACGGAACCCACGGCCATGCAGCCGCCGGGTACGTACGCCTGGAACGAGCTCTTCGGCGGCGAGTGCCTCGAGCCGTTCGAGGGTCCGTGGGCCGAGGAGTTCACGGTGATCGACTGCGCGACGCCGCACGCCGCCCAACTGGTGCTCCGCGGCGAGGTCTCCACCGACGAGGCGGCGCCCTTCCCCGGTGAGGCGGAGGTCGAGGCACAGGTCGCGGCCCTCTGCGGTGCCGAGAACGTCATCGCCCCCGACATGGCGGCGATGGCCGGCGACCTGCAGGTCGAGGGGTCCTACCCGGTGACCGAGGAGCAGTGGGCCGCGGGCGAGCGCGACTTCTACTGCTTCGTCACCCGCCGCGGCGGTTCGCCGATCACCGCCGACGTGCAGGGCACGGCCGGGCAGCAGGGCTGACGTGGCCGAGGCGGGTCCCGCTGGTGGCGGGGGCCGGCACGGCGCCGTCGTCGTGTTCGGCTCGGTGAACGTCGACGCGACGAGCTACGTCGCGGACTTCCCGCGCCCCGGCGAGACCGTGCATTCGCGGGACTTCCGGGTGGCGCTCGGGGGCAAGGGGGCGAACCAGGCGGTCGCGGCGCACCTCGCCGGGGCCGGCGTGGAGCTCGTGGCCCGGCTCGGCGACGACGCGAACGCCGAGGTCGCTCGCGCCGCGTTCGCTCGGTTCGGGCTGCCGACGGACGCCGTGGGGGTCGTGCCCGGCGAACCGACGGGCATCGCGCAGATCACCGTCGCCGAGTCGGGCGAGAACACCATCATCGTCACGGCCGGCGCCAACGCGTCGTTCGACGCCGACGCGGTGCGGTCGGAGGCGGCTCGGCTCGACGGCGCCGCACTCGTGCTCACGCAGGGTGAGCTCCCGGTGCGCTCCATCGAGGCGATCGCGGCGGCGAGCGACGCCGCGGGCGTCCGCTTCGTGCTCAACCTCGCCCCGCCGGTCGCCGTCTCGCGGTCGGCCCTCGCGGTCGCCGATCCGCTGGTCGTGAACGTCCACGAGGCGCGCACGCTCGGTCTGGGCGCGGGGCTCGGCGACGACGCGTCGGCCGAGGCGTGGCGGGATGCCGCGGCATCCGTCGTCGGTGCCCTGGCCCGCTCGATCGTGGTGACGCTCGGCGACCGCGGCGCCGTGGCCGCCGATGCGACCGGCTCGTGGAGCGTGGCGGCGCCGCGCGTCGCCGCGGTCGACACGACCGGGGCGGGGGATGCCGCGACCGGCGTGCTCGCCGCGATGCTGGCCGAGGGACGCGCCCTGCCCGACGCGGTGCGCGCCGCCGTCGCCGCGGGCGCGCTCGCCGTCCAGGAACGGGGCACCGTGGATTCCTATGCGGGCCGCGACGACGTGCTCGCGCTCGCCGACCGGACGGAGGCCGTGTGACCATTCCCGTGATCGTCGACTGCGACCCGGGCCACGACGACGTCATGGCGCTGTGGCTCGCGGCGGGCCACCCGGCGCTCGACCTCGTCGCGGTGACCACCGTCGGTGGCAACGTGCCGCTCGAGCACACGAGCCGGAACGCCCGTATCGCGCTCGCCGTGGCCGGGGTGGGCGACGTGCCCGTCGCCGCGGGCGCGAGCGGGCCGCTCGCTCGCGAGCTGTCGACGGCCGAGTGGATCCACGGCGAGAACGGGCTCGGGGGGCCCGAGCTTCCCGACCCCGACACGTCCCCGACCCGCGTGCCGCTCGATCCGCGGAGTGCGACGGAGCTCATCGCCGACACGCTGGAGGCGGCATCCGAGCCGGTCGCCATCATCGCGACCGGGCCGATCACGAACGTCGCGATCTTCCTCCGCGAACGTCCGGACCTCGCGGACCGGGTGCGCGAGATCGTGTGGATGGGCGGCTCCACCGAGCGCGGCAACGTCACGCCGTACGCCGAGTTCAACGCCTGGGTCGACCCGGAGGCGCTCGACCGGGTGCTCGGCAGCGGCATCCGCTTCACGATGGTCGGGCTGAACGTGACGCACCGCGCGCTCGTGACCACCCGCGTGCGAGAACGGCTGGCGGCAGTGGGCAACCGCACCGCCGCGTTCGGCGACGAGCTGCTCGAGTTCTTCTGCCGCACCAACGACGAGGTGTTCGGCATGCCAGACGGTCCGCTGCACGACCCGGTGGCGGTGGCCGTGCTCGCCGACCCGGACGCGGTCGAGGTCGTGCACACCCGGCTGGACGTGGAGCTCGTCGGGTCCGAGACCGTCGGGGCGACGAGCGTCGACCTCGACGGCATGCTCGCCCGCGAACCGAACGCGCGCGTCGCGGTCGGGCTCGACGTCGAGCGCTTCTGGGACGCCGTCGAACTGGCCTACGGCCGGCTCGGCTGAGCGGAGCCGTCGTGGACTGGACGTTCTGGGTCGGCGGCGCGGTCATCGTCGTGCTCGTCATCGTGACGCAGGTGTTCCTGCACGAGAGCCGGTGGTCGCAGCGGTGGCGGCCGGAGGAGCCCGACGACGCCGACGGGACGGACCGCACCGACCCGCCGGGCGATGCCGACGGCCCGGGCGGCCGGTCGTAGGCACCGCGACATCGGGGATCACGGCCGCGCGGGCTACCCTCGACGGGTGACCTCACGCGACGACGCTTCCGCATCGGCGCGGGCGCAGCTCGCGGCGCTCGTCGACGACCCGGCCGTGCACGACCTCTGGCAGGCCGTGCGCGAGCCCGTCGGCGACGATGCGCGGCCCGCCGCGGTGCTCGTGCTGTTCGGCGTGCTCGACCACCTGCCGAGCGACCACGAGGCGCAGGCGCGCGCGGTCTCGCGCGACCTCGACGTGCTCCTGCTCGCGCGCGCGACCACGCTCCGCTCGCACGCGGGCCAGATCGCGTTCCCCGGCGGCCGCGTCGACGACGGCGAGGCCGGCCCGGTGGCCGCAGCGCTCCGCGAAGCGAGGGAGGAGACCGGGCTCGACCCGGCGGGCGTTGAGGTGCTCGGCACGCTCGGCGAGATCCCGCTCGCGTACTCCCGCCACGTGGTGACCCCGGTGCTCGGGTGGTGGGCGGCGCCGACGCCCGTCGCGCCCGTCGACCGGGCCGAGTCGTCCGCGGTCTTCCGCACCCCCGTCGCCGACCTGCTCGACCCGGCGAACCGGTGCACCACCGTCATCCGTCGCGACGACCGCGAGTGGCGCGGGCCCGGCTTCACCGTCACGGCGGGCGGGGCGGAGCGGCTGGTGTGGGGCTTCACCGGGCTCGTGCTCGACGCGATGTTCGACCGCCTCGGGTGGACCGAACCGTGGGACGCCGACCGGGAGCTCGAACTGCGCCCCTGACGACGACTAGAGTTCGACCTCGACCGGCTCGGCCGGCACGAGCTCGGCCACGCCCGTGAGGATCTCGTCGGGCCGGAACGGGTACTTCTCGATCTCGGCCTGGTCGCTGATGCCGGTCATCACGAGGATCGTGTGCAGCCCGGCCTCGATGCCCGCGACGATGTCGGTGTCCATGCGGTCGCCGATCATCGCCGTGTTCTCGGAGTGCGCGCCGATCTTGTTCAGCGCCGAGCGGAACATCATCGGGTTCGGCTTGCCGACCACGTACGGCTCCCGCCCGGTCGCCTTGGTGATGAGCGCGGCGATGGCGCCCGTGGCGGGCAGCGGGCCCTCGGCGGACGGGCCCGTGGCATCCGGGTTGGTGACGATGAACCGGGCGCCGTTGCCGATGAGGCGGATCGCCTTCGTGATCGCCTCGAACGAGTAGTTGCGCGTCTCGCCGACGACGACGAAGTCGGGGTTCGTCTCGGTCATCACGAAGCCCGCGTCGTGCAGTGCGGTGAGGATGCCGGCCTCGCCGATGACGAACGCGGTGCCGCCCGGCAGCTGCTGGTGGAGGAAGTCGGCCGTGGCGAGCGCCGAGGTCCAGATGCGGTCCTCGGGCACGTTGAGCCCCGACGCGCGCAGGCGCGCCGACAGGTCTCGCGCGGTGAAGATCGAGTTGTTCGTGAGCACGAGGTACGGGGTGCCGGTGTCCTCCCAGTGCTGCAGCAGCGCGGCCGCGCCGGGCAACGCGTGGTTCTCGTGCACGAGCACGCCGTCCATGTCGGTGAGCCAGGACTCGACCTCATCACGCTTCGCCATGCGCACAGCCTAGGCCGCGCAGATCACAGCCCGATGAACAGCGGATGCCGCGGGCCGGCCCGTCACGCCCGGTGCAGCAGCGACTTCCAGTCGGGCGGTACCTTGCCTTCGGGTCCTGGGGCGGGCTGGTCCTCGGGCCGGGAGAACGGCGGGCTGAGCGGGACCCGCCGCGCCGACGCGCCGGCCTCGTAGTCCCAGAACCAGTCCTCGCCGGGTTCGAACGAGGTCGCGACGGCGTGCCCGGTGTCGCGCGCGTGACGGCTCGCATGCTGCTCGGGCGACGAGTCGCAGCATCCGACATGGCCGCACTCGACGCAGCGACGGAGGTGCCACCACCATCCGCCGCCTTCGAGGCATTCGACGCAGCCCGTGCCGGAGGGCGGCGGAGCCGTCTGCCGGTCGGTCATGCGTACACCTCCGTGGTCGCGAGCGCCTGGTGGACCGAGGCGACGGCGCTGGAGCCCTCGCCGACGGCCGCCGCGACGCGCTTCATGGATCCGCGGCGCACGTCGCCGGCGGCGAAGACGCGCGGCACCGAGGTCTCGAACGGCAGCGGCATCCGGCCGAGGTCGCGCCAGCCGTCGCCGAGCGCGACCACGTCGGCGCCGGTGCGGAGGAAGCCGTGCTCGTCGCGTTCGAGCCCGGCGAGCCAGTCCGTCGCGGGCACGGCGCCGATGAAGCAGAAGAGTCCCGTGCAGTCGACGGTCTGCTCCGTCGTGCCGCGGAGCGTGACGGCGGTGAGGCGGTCCTCGCCATGCAGGGCCGTGACCTGGGTGCCGGTGTGCACCTCGATGCGGGGATCCTCCCGGATGCGGTCGACGAGGTAGCTCGACATCCGTTCGGACAGGTCGTTCGAGCGGACGACGAGCCGGACCCGGCACGCGTTCGCGGCGAGGGCGAGTGCCGCCTGGCCGGCCGAGTTGGCCCCGCCGACGACGACCACGTCGGAACCCGCGACCTGCCGGAGCTCGAGGGCCGTCGCGGCGTGGTGGATGCCGGCGCCCTCGAAATCGTCCCACCGCTCGAGAGGGAGGCCGCGGTAGGCGACGCCGGTCGTGACGACGACGGCGCGGGCGCGCACGATCGCTCCGTCGGCGAGGAGGAGGCGGTGCACGCCGCCCTCGGGGTCGAGGCGCACGACCGGACACGGCGCCGCGATCCGCACGCCGAACTTGAACGCCTGGAGCGACGCCTGCGAGGTGAGCGCGTCACCGCTCACACCGAACGGGAAGCCGAGGTAGTTCTCGATGCGCGAGGTCGTCGCCGACTGGCCGCCGGGGGCGACGGCATCGAGGAGCACGGTGCGCAGGCCCTCGGACGCGCCGTAGATCGCCGCGGCGAGCCCCGCCGGCCCGGCGCCGACGACCGCGAGGTCGAACTCGAGGTCGTCGTCGGCGGTGTAGGCGAGCCCGAGCATCTCCGCGATGCGGCCCGGCGTGGCGTTGTGCACCGGCTCGCCCTGCACGAACGCGACGGGCAGGTGCTCGCGCGTGAACCCGTGCGACCACACGTCGTGGTCGAGGGCCGGGTCGTCGACGTCGACCCAGGTGTGGGCGAGCTCGAGGCGCTCGGCGTAGCGGCGGAGCGCCATCGACTCGGGGGAGCCCGTCGAGCCGACGATCTTCAGGGTCCACGCCGCCGGCCCGTGCCGCAGGAGTTCGCGGCGCGCCCACAGCGTGCGCAGCATGAGGTCGCACAGCTCGTCGTCCTCGGCCATCAGGCGCTGGAGTGCGTCGTGGTCGACCCGCAGCACGCGGCCCGGCTGGGTGACGCGCGAGGTGAGGAACGCGCGCTGCCCGTTCAGCAGCCCGAGCTCGCCGACGAAGGTGCGGGGCCCGAGCACCGCGAGCCGGGTCTCCTCGGTCCACGAGAGCGCATCGCGCACGACCTCGACCTCGCCCTCCTCGACGAGGATCAGGTCGTACCAGCGGTCTCCGGTGCGGAACAGCACGTCGCCGACCTCGGTGGCCTGGGGCACGCCGTAGCGACGCAGCCGATCCCATTGGGCATCGGTGAGTTCGGGCCTGATCTTCTGCTTGGTGCGACCCATGTGGCCATCCTCGCCCACGATGTGCGCGAGCGGGAGGGGGTCGGACGAATCAGGCGGTGATCCAGATGCCCGCGGCGGCGGCGCGAGCGATGGTCCGGCCGGTGCCGCCCACGGTCACGGTGACCGCGGCGGGGTCGGCGGCATCCGTCACCCGCAGTTCGCTGCCCGGCCCGACGCCGGCGCCGTCGAGCTCGCGGAGCACCGCCGGGTCGCGGTCGCTGATGCGGATGACGCGGCCCACGTGCCCGGCGACCGCCTCGTCGAGGCGCACCGACGGCTCGGAGACCAGGCTGCCGTCGGCGGCGGGGATGGGGTCGCCGTGCGGGTCGCGCTCCGGTCGCCCCAGCCGCTCGTCGATGGCCTCGAGCAGGCGGTCGGAGACGGCGTGCTCGAGGATCTCGGCCTCGTCGTGGACCTCGTCCCACGCGTAGCCCATCTCGCGCACGAGCCACGTCTCGATGAGCCGGTGGCGGCGCACGACGGCGAGGGCGCGGGCGCGCCCGGCATCCGTCAGCCGGATGGCGCCGTAGGGCACGTGCTGCACGAGCCCCTGCGCGGCCATCTTCTTCACCATCTCGGTCACCGACGACGGCGCGACGCCGAGGGCGGCGGCGAGTCCGGACGGCGTGATGGGCTCGGACTGCCACTCGGTGTGCGCGTAGACCGTCTTGAGGTAGTCCTCGACGGCGGGGCTGGCGGGGGCGGGCATCGGCCTCACCCTACCCGCGCGGGGTCGGGCTGCGAGACCGCGGCCGCCGTGGCCGCACGACGCCGTCGCGCGGCGAGCACCCGGCGCCCGACGACGCCGTGCCGGGGAGCGAAGAGGTAGGCGAGCGCGAACGCCATGCCCATCGTGAGCACGACCATGCCGCCGGATGCCGCGTCGAGGTAGTAGCTCGCGTAGATGCCGACGATCGCGCAGACCGCGGCGATCGCGGGCGCGATCACGAGCATGCGCGCGAAGCGGTCGGTGAGCAGGTAGGCGGTCGCGCCCGGGATGATGACCATGGCGACGACGAGCACGACGCCGACGGCCTGCAGCGCGACCACGACCGTGAGCGCCAGGAGCGCCAGGAGCAGCGCGCCCAGCGCCTTCGGGTTCAGGCCGATCGCGTGCGCGTGGGTGGGGTCGAACGCGTACAGCGTCAGGTCGCGCCGCTTCAGAACGAGGATGGCGAGGGTGACGGCGCCGAGCACGAGCACCTGCACGAGGTCGGCGGCGCTGACGCCGAGCAGGTTGCCGAAGAGGATGTGCCCGAGGTCGGTCTGGCTGGGCACGACCGAGATGAGCACGAGGCCGAGCGCGAAGAGGGTCGTGAAGACCACCCCGATCGCCGCGTCGCCCTTCACCCGGCTCGTCGCACGGACGAGGAAGATGAGCGCGACCGCCCCGAGCCCGAACACGAGGGCGCCCACCGCGAACGGCGTGCCGAGCAGGTACGCGAGCACGACGCCCGGCAGCACGGCGTGGGAGACGGCGTCGCCCATGAGCGACCATCCGATGAGCACGAGCCAGCAGCTCAGCACGCCGCAGACGATCGCGGCGGTGACCGTGACGAGGAACGCGCGCTGCATGAAGTCGTAGCCGAGCGGCTCGAGCAGGAAGTCGACGACGGGCATGGTCAGTCCTCCGAACGGCCGGTGAGGTCGAGGCCGAACGCGCGCGCGAGCTGCTCGGGCTGCAGCGCCTCGTCGGGGCTGCCGTGCAGCAGCACGCGACGCAGCAGCAGGATCACCTCGTCGGCGAGCCGGGGCAGCGCCTCGAGGTCGTGCGATGACACGAGCACGGCCGCGCCGCCGGCCGCGAGCTCGCGGAGCAGTTCGCTGATCGTGCGCTCGCTCGGCCGGTCGACGCCCGCGAACGGCTCGTCGAGCAGCAGCACGTCGGCGCCCTGGGCGAGGCCGCGCGCCACGAAGGCGCGCTTGCGCTGGCCGCCCGACAGCGCGCCGATGCGCCGGTCCGCGAGGTCGGCGAGCTCGACGCGCTCGAGGGCCTCGGCGACTGCCGCCCGGTCGGCGGGGCGCGGCCGCCGGGTGAAGCCCTGGTATCCGTACCGTCCCATCATCACGACGTCGTGCACGCTGAGCGGGAACGCCCAGTCGACCTCCTCGCTCTGCGGCACGTACCCGACGACGCCCGCGCGCCGGGCCTGGCGCGGGGTGCGCCCCGCGATCGCGACGCGGCCCCGGTCGGGGTGCACCGTGCCCATGATCGCCTTGAACAGCGTCGACTTGCCCGATCCGTTCATGCCGATGAGTCCGCACACGGTGCCGCGCCGGAGCGTGAGGCTCACGTCGTCGAGCGCGAGCACGTCGCCGTAGTGCACCGTGAGGCCGTGCACCTCGAGGGCCGGGGCCTCGTCACCGGCGAGGGTGCCGGGGCGAGCGGATGCCGCGGGCCCGGTCATCGCGCGCCGCCCGTGAGTCCGTCGGTGATGACCTCGACGTCGTGCCGCAGCAGGTCGAGGTAGGTGGGCACCGGCCCGCCCGGCTCGGAGAGCGAGTCGACGTAGAGGACGCCGCCGAATGCGGCATCCGTCGCCTCGACGACCTGCTGCATGGCCTCGTCGGACACCGTCGACTCGCAGAACACCGCCGGCACCCCCTGGTCGTCGACGAACTCGATGGTGCGCGCGATGGACTTCGGGGTGGCCTGCTGCTCGGCGTTCACGGCCCAGAGGTACTGCTCGGTGAGCCCGGCGTCGCGGGCGAGGTACGAGAAGGCGCCCTCGCAGGTGACGAGCGCGCGCTGCGACTCGGGCAGCGCCGCGAGCTCGGCCACGAGCTCGTCGTGGACCGCCTGCAGTTCGGCGCCGTACGCCTCGGCGTTCGCGGCGAACTCGTCGGCGTGCTCGGGGGCCAGCTCGGCGAACGCCTCGGCCATGTTGTCGGCGTAGACCTGGACGTTCAGCGGCGACATCCACGCGTGCGGGTTCGGCAGGCCCTCGGCGGAGCCGTCGGCGATCGGGATGGGCTCGACGCCCTCGCTGACGACGACGTGCGGCACGTCGAGCCCCTCGACGAACTGCGCGAACCACGCCTCGAGGTTCAGCCCGTTGTCGAGGATCAGGTCGGCCCCGGCCGCCCGGCGCAGGTCGCCCGGGGTGGGCTCGTACCCGTGGATCTCGGCGCCGACCTTCGTGATCGACTCGACGCGGAGGCGGTCGCCCGCGACCTCCTCGGCGATGTCGGCCAGCACGGTGAAGGTCGTCAGGACGACGGGGCGGTCGTCGCCCTCGCCGTTCGCGGCCGAGCCGCTGCACCCGCTCAGCGCGAGTGCGGCGGCGGTGAGCAGGGCGGCGACGGCGGCACCTTTCGGCATACCGAAATCGTACCGGATTTTCGGTGTACCGAAACCGGCGAGCCGTGCCAGGTGTGACCCGTTCGAGGGAATACGTCACCCCGCGAGAAGGAGTACCGTGCCGTCGGTACGACCGCAGGTGCCCGCGCACCGGGCGCGACCCTGGCCTCGGCCGTCCCGTTCACAACGGAGGTGGGCAATGAAGCGAATCGCGATCGGGTGCCTCGTGGCACTCGGACTCGTGGTGGGCGGTGCAGGCGCCGCGCACGCGGGTGAGTACAACGGCAAGGGGGAGCCGATCCCCGGAGCCCACAAGGCCAGCTCGGTGTGCGCGTTCTCGGGTCGCGACGTCCCCGACGAGGTCGAGGACAACCCGCCGGGCTTCGACGACGACGCCATCACCGGCGGCCATGTGCAGAGCTACGGCATCATCGTGCGCGCCGGCGGGAAGTCCGCGGTCCCGAGCCCGGGCGTCGCCTGTCGCGGGAACGTCTCGTTCGAGGAGTAGCGGCGCTTCCGCGGCCCCGGGCGACCCGAACGCCCGGGGCTTCTCCGTGTTCGCGCCGCGCCCCGACTAGCGTGGTCGCGTGATCGATCAGCGAGCGGATGACGCGGGCGCACCCGCCGACGGCGAGTCCGGCGCGCACGACGAGCCGCAGCTGCCGCTGCACGGGGTGGGCCCCTGGCCCGGCGGACCCGACGCGTGGCCCCGGGACGATCGCTACGACCCGGAACTCCTCGAGCACGGCGACCGCCGCAACGTCGTCGACCGCTACCGCTACTGGCGCCTCGACGCGATCGTCGCCGACCTCGACACGAGGCGGCATCCGTTCCACGTCGCCATCGAGAACTGGCAGCACGACCTCAACATCGGCTCCATCGTCCGCACCGCCAACGCGTTCGCCGCCGAGACCGTGCACATCGTCGGGCGTCGCCGCTGGAACCGGCGCGGCGCGATGGTCACCGATCGCTACCAGCACCTCCTGCACCACCCGGAGGTCGCCGACCTCGTCGCCTGGGCGCGCGCCGAAGGCCTGCCGATCGTCGCCGTCGACAACGTCGAGGGCTCGCGGCCCGTCGACACCGCCGACCTGCCCGAACGCTGCATCCTGCTCTTCGGCCAGGAGGGACCGGGGCTCAGCCCCGAGGCGCTCGCCGCCGCCGACCTCGCCGTCGAGATCACGCAGTACGGCTCCACCCGATCGATCAACGCCGCCGCCGCGGCTGCGATCGTCATGCACGAGTGGGTCCGACGGCACGCCCGGCACTGACCCGCGCCATCCGCCGACAGTGTTGGCCGCGCGGACAAGACCATTACGATGGGCGCGTGGCCACCCGACTCGATCCGGCGCAGCGACGCGAGCAGATCCTCGCGGCGACGCTGCGGCTCGTCGCCCGCGACGGGTTCGCGCGCGTCACCCTCCGCGACGTGGCCGCCGAGGTCGGCGTCGTGCACGGCCTCATCCGCCACTACTTCGCCACCCGGGAGCAGCTCGTCGCCGCCGCGTTCGACGCGGCCGTGCTCGGCGAACTGCGCGCCGACGCCGAGGTCGAGGAAGGCCTCGAGCCGGTCGCCGCGCTCGCCGACTGGCTCTCGACCACGCCGCGCGGCCACTACCTCGTGTGGATCGACGCGTGGAGCGAGGCGCCCCGCAACCCCGAGCTGCATGCCGCGCTCACGCGCCATCACCGCGACTCCGACCGGCACCTCGCTGGGGTCATCCAGCGCGTGGTCGACGCCGGCCACGCCACCAGCGCCGATCCCGCCGCCGACGCGCGCATGCTCACCGCACTCGTCGACGGCGTCGCCGTGCAGCACCACGCGATCGGGCTGATCGACGAGGCTGAAGCCGACCGCATCGTCTTCCGCGCCGCCGAGGAGCACCTGAAGATGCAGCCCGGCGCGCTGTCGCGCACGCGGCCCACGCCGACCCGCGGGCTCTGGGCCACGCCGCCGCCCGCCGCCGACGCCCCGGTCGCGGTCGCCGAACCCGGCGACTGAGCACGCGCGCTCAGCGCGGTGCGCGGCGGACGCGGATGGGCCCCTTCGCCGTCGACGGATCGACCACCTGCCCGCGCTGCGTGATCTCGACCTCGCCCGCGGCCACGAGCCGCCGCGCGGCCCGCCGCGCCGGCTCCATCAACTCGCGCCACCCGTCATCGCCGCCGATGCGCCGCGCCGCCTCCGAGGGGCAGATCGTCGCGGATGCCGCCCGCTGGGCGAGGAGCGCCCGGATCTCCTCCTCGAGCTGCCGATCGACCGCCCGGACGCCGCGCCGACGGCACGCGTCGCTGCAGTGGCGCACCGCATCCCAGTCGCGCGCCCACTTCGCACGCCACTCGATGCGGCGGCCGCACGACGCGCACGTCCGCTCGTCGACGGATGCCGCGGCATCCGCCCCGCCCCGCTGCCGACCCATGCCACGCAGCCTGCCCCGCTCACCCGCGCGTTCGCTGAGCGCCCCGGCGCGCCCGCCACCCGCCGCCACCGTGCCGCCCCACACTGGACGCGTGCCGCTCATCGACAACGCCGTCTACCGCGACGGACTCCGGGTCGCGAACCCGGCCACCCTCCAGGAGACGTTCGAGACGCTCGCCGAGCATCCCGGCGGGTTCGCCTGGATCGGGCTGTACCGGCCGACCCCCGACGAGCTCGCGGCGCTCGTGGACGAGTTCGGGCTGCATCCGCTCGCCGCCGAGGACGCCGCGAAGGGCCACCAGCGCGCCAAGCTCGAACGCTACGGCGACACCCTCTTCGTCGTCCTGCGGCCCGCGCGGTACCTCGACGCGACCGAGGAGGTCGAGTTCGGCGAGCTGCACGTGTTCGTCGGCACGAACTTCGCCGTGACCATCCGGCACGCCGAGGCGCCCGACCTCGCCCGGGTGCGCCGACGGCTCGAAGCGGCACCCGAGCTGCTCGCGCGCGGCACGGAGGCCGTCCTCTACGCCGTGCTCGACGAGGTGGTCGACGAGTACGCGCCGGTGCTCGCCGGGCTCGAGAACGACATCGACGAGATCGAGCAGCAGCTCTTCGACGGGGACCCGGCCGTGACGCGCCGCATCTACGACCTCGCCGCCGAGGTCATGGACTTCCAGCGCGCGACGCGCCCGCTCGTCGGCATGTTCGAGGCCCTCGAGCGCGGCTTCGAGAAGTACCGCGTCGACCTCGAACTCCAGCGGTACCTGCGCGACGTGCTCGACCACGTGCTCCGCATCGTCGACCGCGGCGAGGCGTACCGGCAGCTGCTGCAGAACGCGCTCGCCGTGCACTCGACGCTCGTCACCCAGCGGCAGAACGACGAGATGCAGCGCCTCACCGAAACGAGCCTCCGGCAGAGCGAGGAGGTCAAGAAGATCTCCAGCTGGGCGGCGATCATCTTCGCGCCCACCCTCATCGGCACCGTGTACGGAATGAACTTCCGGCACATGCCCGAACTGGAGCATCCGCTCGGCTACCCCGCCGCGCTGCTCGCCATGGTCGCGCTCGCGGTCGGGCTCTACGTCGTCTTCAAGCGCCGCAACTGGCTCTAGGTCGACCCCGGTCGGGCCGGTAGCGTGGCCGCATGACCGAGATCACCGATGATCTGCCCGCCCGCCTGCTGCACGAGGAGCACGCCGGATGGCGCGCCATCCTCGCCGGACACGGGGGAGCGCACTACACCCGCGCGATGACGCGTGACGGGATCATGATCGTCGAGGGCGCCGCGCTGGGTCGCGACGACATGATGCGGGCCTTCGCCAGCGCGCCCCCGTGGGACTCCTACGAGATCCATGAGCCCGCGGTCGTGCGCCTGGGCGAGCACGCCGGCATCCTCGCCTACCGGGCCGTCGCCCGTCGCGGCGACGAGGTGGCGAACCTGCGGATGTCGACCACGTACCTGTACGACGACGGGGCGTGGCACGTGGCCGCGCACCAGCAGACGCCGGCCTGACGCCTCAGTCGGTGCCGAGGTCGAACGCGGCGGCCTCGTTCGCGGCATCCGTCGCGGCGTCGAGGTCGGTCTCGGCCTCGCCCGCGAGGATCTCCGCCGCGCGGCCCGCGGCGATCTCGCCCACGAGCTGCGCGGTCGCGCCGCCGACGATGCCGAGCTGCGCGTACTGCTCGAGACGCGCGCGCGAGTCGGCGATGTCGAGGTTGCGCATCGTGAGCTGGCCGATCCGGTCCTCCGGGCCGAACGCCTGGTCGCCGACGCGCTCCATCGAGAGCTTGTCGGGGTGGTAGCTCAGCGCCGGGCCGCTCGTGTTCATGATCGTGTAGTCGTCGCCGCGGCGCAGGCGCAGCGTGACCTCGCCCGTGACGGCCGAGGCGACCCACTTCACGATCGACTCCCGCAGCATGAGCGACTGCGGGTCGAGCCAGCGGCCCTCGTACATGAGGCGGCCGAGGCGACGGCCCTCGTTGTGGTAGCTCGCGACGGTGTCCTCGTTGTGGATCGCGTTGAGCAGCCGCTCGTAGGTGATGTGCAGCAGCGCCATGCCGGGGGCCTCGTAGATACCGCGCGACTTGGCCTCGATGATGCGGTTCTCGATCTGGTCGCTCATGCCGAGCCCATGGCGGCCGCCGATGCGGTTCGCCTCGAGCACGAGCTCGACCGGGTCGTCGAACTCGACGCCGTTGATCGCCACCGGGCGACCCTCGACGTAGCGGACCGTGACGTCTTCAGGCTCGATCGCGACCGAGTCGTCCCAGAAGCGGACGCCCATGATCGGCTCGACGATCGTGATGCCCGCGTCGAGGTCCTCCAGCTTCTTGGCCTCGTGCGTGGCACCCCAGATGTTGGCATCGGTCGAGTACGCCTTCTCGACCGAGGCGCGGTAGGGAAGGTCGCGCGCCTGCATCCACTCGCTCATCTCCTTGCGGCCGCCGAGCTCGGTGACGAACGCGCTGTCGAGCCACGGCTTGTAGATGCGCAGGCGCGGGTTCGCGAGCAGCCCGTAGCGGTAGAACCGCTCGATGTCGTTGCCCTTGTAGGTCGAGCCGTCGCCCCAGATGTCGACGCCGTCCTCCATCATGGCGCGCACGAGCAGCGTGCCCGTGACCGCGCGGCCGAGGGGCGTGGTGTTGAAGTAGGTCTTGCCGCCGCTGCGGATGTGGAACGCGCCGCACTGCAGCGCGACGAGCCCCTCCTCGACGAGCGCGGTCTTCACGTCGACCAGGCGGCTGAGCTCGGCGCCGTACTCGAGCGCGCGACCGGGCACCGCCTCGACGTCGGGCTCGTCGGGCTGGCCGAGGTCGGCGGTGTAGGTGCAGGGGACGGCGCCCTTCTCACGCATCCACGCGACCGCCACGGAGGTGTCGAGACCTCCCGAGAAGGCGATGCCGACGCGTTCGCCGGCGGGCAGGGAGGTGAGGACCTTCGACATGGCCTCAAGCCTACGGGAGCCGCGGATTGCTCGCGTTCGCGTGACGAGCGGCGGCCCGGGGTCGGAAAACGGATGCCGCGTCCGCGCCGATGTCCCCCGGACGGGGGTGGTCGTGGGTAGGCTCGCCCTCACCGGTCGCGCAGCGCCATCGTCGCCGCCGCGTCGCATCCACTGGACGGACCGGGCCGCCGGCCGACCCGACCGGGGCATTCCGCACTCTCGAAACGGAGACAGGATGAGGAACCACAAGGTGATCGGCGCGGCTTCCGCCGTCGCCCTCGCCGTCGGTCTCGTCGGCACGGCGATCGCGCCGGCCGCCGCGACCGGACCGGAGCACACCTACCTGGTGCTCGCGCCGCAGGGCGCCGGCACGAAGGCCGCCGCCGCGCGCGTGGCCGCCGCCGACGGCACGGTCGTCGCGACGTACGACCAGATCGGCGTGCTCGTCGCACGCTCGTCGAGCACGGCGTTCGAGCGCGCCGTCGCCGGGCGCGGCGTCGAGGCCGTCGCCAGCACCGACGGGCTCGGCACCGTGCTCGACGAGGGCGAGATCGTCGAGACGGTCGACTCGGCCGTCGTGGAGGCGACCGGCGACCCGACGGGCGAGCCGCTCTGGACCCGCCAGTGGGACATGGCGCAGATCGACGTCCCGGCCGCGCACGCGGTGACCACCGGCGACCCGTCGGTCGTCGTCGGCGTGCTCGACTCCGGCATCGACGCCAACCACCCCGACCTCGCCACGCAGGTCGCGAAGGAGCAGAGCGCGTCGTGCATCGGCGGCGTCGTCGACCGCAGCCAGGCCGCCTGGAGCCCCACCACCTCGTCGCACGGCACGCACGTGGCCGGCACGATCGCCGCCGCCCTCAACGGCGTCGGCATCTCGGGCGTCGCGCCCGGTGTGAAGGTGGCGTCGGTCAAGGTCGTGAACGACGACGGGTACATCTACCCCGAGGCGGCGGTCTGCGGCATCCTGTGGGCGGCCGAGCAGGGCATGCCCATCACGAACCACAGCTATTACATCGACCCGTGGGAGTTCAACTGCCGCAACGACGAGCGCCAGCGGCCCGTGTGGCTCGCGGTGCAGCGTGCGCTGAAGTACGCCTCGTCGAAGGGCGGCCTCGCGATCGCATCGGCCGGCAACAGCAACGTCGACCTGCAGCACAAGTTCGTCGACTCGGGCAGCCCCAACGACGGCAGCGCCCCGGTCGAGGACCGCACCATCAACGGCGCCTGCGTCGACCTGCCCGCCGAGGCGCCGGGCGTCGTGACGGTTTCGGCCGTCGGCCCGGCCGAGGTCAAGAGCTACTACTCCTCGTACGGCCAGGGCGTCGTCGACGTGACGGCTCCCGGTGGCGACAGCCGCTGGCGCAACCCGGCGGTCTCGACCGCGACCGACGCCGTGCTCTCGACGATCCCGGGCGGCGGCTACGGCTACTCGCAGGGCACCTCGATGGCCGCGCCGCACGCGTCGGGCGTCGCCGCGCTCGCGCTCTCGGCGCACCCGGGCATGAAGCCGGGCCAGCTGGCGTCGTTCCTCGAGCGCACCGCCACGCCGATCGCCTGCCCGGACGGGGTCTTCGAGCTCCGACCCGGCTACCCGGCGACCTGCACGGGCGGCCAGCGCAACGGCTTCTACGGAGCCGGCAACGTCAACGCGCTGAACGCGGTCCAGTGACGCGCTGACGTCACCGCCGGCGGGGCCGGGTCCATTCGGGCCCGGCCCCGTCGCCGTGTCGGCGGGTCGCGCGTAGGGTCGGTCGCATGAGCAGCGACGCATCCGGTTCCGCCTCCGCGCCGTCACCGCACGCCGGCTACACCGCCGAGCAGGTCCGCGCGGCCGAGCGGCCCCTGCTCGACGCGGGCGAGCCGCTCATGCGGCGCGCCTCGACCGCGCTCGCCGAGGAGATCGCGCGCATGCTCGACCTGCCCGAGGCCCCCGACGACGACGAGGCCCCCGACGGCGACGGCAGCGACGACGGCGACGGCGAGGCGACGGATGCCGCGGGGCGGCCGATCGTCGTCGTGCTCGCCGGGTCGGGCGACAACGGCGGCGACGCCCTCTTCGCCGCCTCGCACCTCGCCGAGCGCGGCGCCGACGTGCGCATCGTCGCCACGGGATCGAGCCTGCACGAGGAGGGCGCCGCCGCCGCCCGACGCGCGGGCGCCGCCGACCTCGACCCCGACGCGGACCCCGACGAGTTCGAGCGGGTCGTGCGCCTCGCCGACGTGCTCGTCGACGGCATCCTCGGGATCGGCGCGGCCGCGAGCCCCGCGCTCCGGGGTCGGAGCCGCGAGGTGGTCGCGCGCGTGCTCGAGCTGCTCGGGCCGCGCTGGGCGGCCGACGTCGGCGGTGCGCCGCGGTATCCGCTCGTCGTCGCCGTCGACCTGCCGAGCGGCATCTCACCCGACGACGGCACCGTGCCCGACCCGACGGTGCTGCCCGCCGACGTCACGGTCACGATGGGCGCCGTGAAGGCGGGGCTGCTGCGCGAGCCGGGCGCGCGCTTCGCCGGCCGCGTCGTGCTCGTCGACCTGGGGCTGGGCCCCGCGCTCGAGGGAGTGCCGCCGGTGGACTGACCGGGACGCCCGCGCGAGCTCCCGGGGTGCCGAAACCCCATGCGTTACGGTTGAGTGTGACTCAGGAACAGACCCCACCGGAGGCCGAGGCGGTGCTCGCCGATGAACCCGAGGTCCGTCGGGCGCTGACCGAGGGCGACCGGGCGGCGGTCGCCGGAGTCGTGACCGCCCACCCCGCGTCCCCGCTGGCGTGGGCCGAGCTCGCCGACCTGGCCGACTCCGAGGGGCGGGCCCTCGACGCCTTCGCGTACGCCGTGGTCGCGGTCGACCTCGCCCGCGAGCAGCTCCGAGCGAGCGGATGGCGCGACGGCCAGCCCGTCCCGTGGTCCGCCGAGTCCAACCGCGCCTACCTGCGGGCGCTCGACGCGGAGCGCCGGTCGGCCGAGCGACTCGGCCTGGACGAGCGCGCCGAGCGCGCTGCCGCCGATCTCGCCGCGGCCGACGGCGAAGCGGCCGCGCGCATCGCCTCGGAGTTCACGCCCACCCAGGTCATCACCATCGTCGGGGCCGGAGCCGGTGCGTTCGCGCCGGTCGTCGGCACCGAGGCACGCACCGGCGACCCCGTCGCCGAACCGAACGCCGCCGACGCGGCAGGAGAGGACTGAGATGCCCGCGGTCGTACTGATCGGTGCACAGTGGGGCGACGAGGGCAAGGGCAAGGCGACCGACCTGCTCGCCTCGCGCCTCGACTACGTCGTCAAGTTCAACGGCGGCAACAACGCCGGGCACACGGTCGTCGTGGGTGACGAGAAGTACGCGCTGCACCTGCTGCCGAGCGGCATCCTCACGCCGGGGGTCACGCCCGTCATCTCCAACGGCGTCGTCGTCGACATCGAGGTGCTGTTCGAGGAGATCGAGGGCCTCGAGACGCGCGGGGTCGATACGTCGAAGCTGCGCATCTCGGCCAACGCCCACGTCATCACGCAGTACCACCGGACGCTCGACAAGGTCACCGAGCGGTTCCTCGGCAAGCGGCAGATCGGCACCACCGGTCGCGGCATCGGGCCCACCTACGCCGACAAGATCAACCGCGTCGGCATCCGCATGCAGGACCTGTTCGACGAGAACATCCTGCGGCAGAAGGTCGAGGGCGCCCTCGACCAGAAGAACCACCTGCTCGTGAAGGTCTACAACCGCCGCGCGATCGGGGTCGACGAGGTCGTCGACGAGCTGCTCGGGTACACCGAGCGGCTGCGCCCGATGGTGACCGACACGTCGCTGCTGCTGCACCGCGCGCTGGAAGCCGGCGAGACCGTGCTGTTCGAGGGCGGCCAGGCGACCATGCTCGACGTCGACCACGGCACCTACCCGTTCGTCACCTCGTCGAACGCGACCTCGGGCGGCGCCGTGACCGGGTCGGGCATCGCGCCGAACCGCATCGACCGGGTCATCGGCATCGTCAAGGCGTACACGACGCGCGTCGGCTCCGGGCCGTTCCCCACCGAGCTCTTCGACGAGTGGGGCGAGTTCCTCGCCGACAAGGGGCACGAGTTCGGCACCACCACGGGCCGTCGTCGCCGCACCGGATGGTACGACGCGCCCATCGCGCGCTACACCGCCCGCATCAACGGCGTCACCGACTTCGTCCTCACCAAGCTCGACGTGCTGACCGGCATCGACCGCATCCCGGTCGCGGTCGCGTACGACGTCGACGGCGTGATCATGGAGGAGGTCCCGGTCTCGCAGTCGGACTTCCACCACGCCAAGCCCGTGTACGAGGAGTTCCCCGGCTGGACCGAGGACATCTCGGGTGCCCGCAGCTTCGAGGACCTCCCGGCGAACGCGCAGAGCTACGTCCGCGAGCTCGAGGCGATGTCGGGTGCGCGGTTCTCGGCGATCGGCGTCGGACCGGGCCGCGACGAGATCGTGCAGCTGCACGACCTGCTGGACTGAGGGCGCCGGGCGTCCCGGGAGACCGGGAGGCCGTGCCACCGTGCGGCCGTCAGGCCGGTGAGCCCACCGCGGTGGGCGCCTCCTCGTCCGTCGCCGCGGGTGCGTCGGCGGCGGCCGAGCCCGTGGCATCCGTGCCGTCGCGCCGGCCGAACGCGAGCGACAGCGAGTACGTGACGATGAGGGCCATGACGGCGATCTCGCCGCCGTCCTCGAGGGCGATGAAGATCGGGTCGATGACCGGCGCGTCGATGAACGGGGCGTGCACGATGTCGACGGCCACCCCGAAGAAGGCGAGCGCCCCGTAGAGCACGGCGCCCGTGACGGCCATGCGACGCGCGTCGCGTCGCGCGAGCCGGTACGCGATGGCGAAGACCACCACGACCGCGAGGCCCACGGCCCCAAGGTAGAGCGCTTCGCCCAGGTGCGTCGCGAGGCCCTGCAGGTAGACGACCTCGCGATCGAACCACTGGCCGAACCCGGTGCCCATGCGCTCGTGGAACTGGAAGTAGTCGTCGGCGAGCAGGTACGCGGAGAACGCGGCGAAGGCGATCAGGATGGGCGCGCGGCGGCGGGTCGCGGCGATCGCGAGCAGCAGGACGCTCCACCCGGTGAGCATCTGGAAGAACAGCTCGGCGTAGCCGCGCTCCGCGCCGAGGTTGAAGAACGGATGCCACGGCGCGCCGATGAGCTTGTGGGTGAGGTGCGCCGCGACGAAGGCGGCCGTGGTGCCCCAGAGCAGCAGCAGGATGCCGCCCGCGAGGGGCTCGTCGAGGCCGAGGGCGGTGCGCGAGCGCGCGAACCTCGACTCGGGGGCGCGGATCTCCATCGATCGTCCTCTCGGCGGGGGTGCGTCCATGCTCGCACACCACCGTCACGCGATGTTCACGCGCAGGACGACTCGGGTTCACCGCGGCGGGCCGGCCACGACGAGGGGCGGATGCCACGCGGCATCCGCCCCTCGGATCGTGGACGCGCGCCGGCCTAGGGCTCGGTGCCGATGGACTTGTCGAGGTTCGCGCGGACCTCGTCGACCTTGGCGTCGTGCTCGTCGGGCGTGACCTTCTTCGCCGCTTCGGCGACGGCGTCGAGGACCTTGTCGCTGACGTCCTCGGCCTGCTGGCTGTTCAGCGCTTCGTTGATCTTGTCCTTGTTGTCCTCGACGAACTGCTGCGCGTTCTTGGCGAGGTCGTCCAGTGCTCCCATGTCCCCCGGTCCCTTCTCTGCGATGGGTGATTCCGGGGTCATCGTACGGCGAGCGGATGCCGCGATCGCGGGTTCCACAGCGAACGCTCGGGACCGCGGCATCCGTCATCGCGACGGGGCCGTCGGCACGGCCGCGTGCCAGACTCGGACGGTGCCCGCGACCCGCCCCGCCGCCCAGCCGCTCGTCGGCCGGGCGGTGACGCTCAGCCCGATGACCGTCGCCGACGTGCCCGCGCTCGAGGCCGCCATCCGCCGACCGGAGGTGTTCGCGAACGGCTTCGGCGGCGGGCCGTCGTCGTTCCCCGCCGATGCCGAGGCGTTCGCGACGTTCGCCCGTCGGTCGTACACCCCGGCCGACGACGCGCTGCCGTTCGTCGTGCGGCTCCGAGGCGGACCCGACGACGGCACGGTGGTCGGCGCCACGAAGCTCGGCGACCTCGACCTGCCGAACGAATCGGCGCATGTCGGGTGGACCGCCTACGACCCGCGCGTCTGGGGCACCGTCGTCAATCCGGAGGTGAAGCTGCTGCTGCTCGGCCTCGCCTTCGACCACGGCTTCGGACGCGTCAAGCTTCAAGCGGACGCGCGGAATGCGCGCTCGCGCGCGGCGATCGAGAAGATCGGGGCCCGGTTCGAGGGCGTGCTGCGACGGCACCTGGCCCGGCCTGACGGCACGTGGCGCGACACGGCGGTGTACTCGATCCTCGTCGACGAGTGGCCGGGCGTCCGAGCCGGCCTCGAGGCGCGACTGGCGGGGTGGGGCGACCGGCCGGTCGAGCTCGACCCTCGCGCGACGACCGGGTAGCGGCTCAGGCGCCGCCCTGCTCCGGCAGGTGCAGGCGCGCGAGGAACGCGTCCACGCCCCGCGGCACGCGCCGCCGGTCGGCACGGGAGACCAGCACGGTCACGAGCACCGCGATCGGCACGGTCCAGGCGGCCGGCTGCTCGACGAGCGGGCGGATGCCGGGCGCCGCCGCCGCCACGAACGTGCTGCCGAGGATCGCCGCCGCGGACAGCACGGCGCCGGTCGCCATGCCCGCGATCGCGCCGCGCGCGGTGAGTCCGCGCCACCAGATGCCGAGCAGCAGGACCGGGCAGAGCGTCGACGCGGTGAACGCGAACACGAGCCCGACGCTGCCCGCGAGCCCCGCGGGCTCGGTCGCGAGGGCGACCGCGAGCGGGACGGCGGTCGACGCGAACGCCGCGATGCGGAAGCCGCGCACGCTGCCGCCGAGGAGGTCCTGCGAGATGACGCCCGCAACGGAGACGACGAGGCCCGACGACGTGGAGAGGAACGCCGCGAACGCGCCGCCGATGACGAGGGCCGTGAGCAGTTCGCCGGCGATGCCGGGCACGAGCCGGTCGGGCAGCACGAGGACGAGCGCGTCCGCGTCGCCCGGGGTCGCGAGGTCTGGCGCGAAGGTGCGCCCCAGCAGCCCGAATGCGGTCGGGAAGAGGTAGAACGCCGACAGCAGCACGAGCACGATGAGCGTCGTGCGTCGTGCCGCCGGGCCGTCCGGGTTCGTGTAGAACCGCACGAGCACGTGCGGCAGCCCGAGCGTGCCGAGCAGCAGGGCCACCATGAGCGAGATCGTGCGGTACACCTCGAGGGAGCCGGGACCGGCGTCGGCGGGGAACGCCGCCGACGGCGCGAGCTCCGGTTCGATCGCCCCCGTCACCATGAGCAGCGCGACGACCGGGATCGCGAGCGCGGCGAGCTTCAGCCAGAACTGGAACGCCTGCACGAACGTGATCGACCGCATGCCGCCGGCCGCGACGACGACGGCCACGAGCACCGCGACCGCGACCGAGCCGACCCAGCTGGGCAGGCCCGTCGTGATCCGCACGGTGAGCGCGGCGCCCTGCAGCTGCGGCACGATGTAGAGCCAGCCGATCACCACGACGAGCACGCTCGTGACGCGCCGCACGGCGGACGACTCGAGGCGGGCCTCGGTGAAGTCGGGGATCGTGTACGCGCCCGAGCGTCGCAGCGGCGCCGCGACGAAGAGCAGCAGCATGAGGTAGCCCGCGGTGTACCCGATCGGGAACCACAGCGCCGAGGCCCCCGTCAGCAGGATGAGCCCCGCGATGCCGAGGAAGGACGCCGCCGAGAGGTACTCGCCGCCGATCGCCGACGCGTTCCACCATGGGCGGACCGTGCGGCTCGCGACGTAGAAGTCGCTCGTCGTGCGCGAGATCCGCAGGCCGTAGACGCCGATCAGCACCGACACGGCCGCGACCGCGACGATCGCGGCGTAGCCGACGGCGGGGTTCACGCCTGCTCCGCGAGCGAGCGGTACCGGGCTTCGTTGCGCTGGGCCGCGCGCACGTACAGCGCCGCGACGCTGATCGCGAGCGGGTACACGCCGAGCCCGAGCAGCAGCCACGACACGGGCACGCCGGCGACGAACGTCTCGTCGAGGGCGGGCAGCAGCGCGATGCCGATCACGAACACGGCGGTCGCCACGACGAACCCGCCCGCGCAGATCAGCGCGAGGCGCAGCTGCGACCGGATGAGCGACCGCACGTACATCGCGTCGACGTCGCCGCTCCCGCCCGGGCGGGAGCGGGCGATCGAGGGGCGAGCGGATGCCGCGGGCGCGGGAGTGCGCGGGGCGGTGACGCGGACGCGGGCCGGTCTCGATACGGGCGCTTCGCGTCCTACTCGACCACCGGCGGGTGGTTCGGGTCCTCCGCGACCACCGGGGGGCGCTTCGCGTCCTCCTCGACCACCGGGGGGCGCCTCGTCGTCGGTCACGGCCGGGCCCGCGGGGTCACCTGGTCGAGCCGCTCCCGGAGCCCCGGCAGCAGTCGACGGCTCACCGGCAGCTCCGCCTGCCCCACCACGACCGTGGGGCGCTCGCCGCCGAGCCGGACGCGCGTCACGTGGGGGAGCGCCACCAGGTACGAGCGGTGCACGCGCACGAAGCCCGCCTCCGCCCACTGCCGCTCGAGATCGGCCATCGGCACGCGCACGAGGTAGCTCGCCTCGTCGGTGTGCAGGCGCGCGTAGTCGCCCTGCGCCTGCACGTACCGCACGTCGTCGCGGCGGATCATCCGGGTCGTGCCGCCGAGCGTCACGGCGATCATCTCGGGGCGCTTCGCCGCGGGATCCGTCGCCCCCGGCTGGGCCTGCCGCATCGCCTCGACGACGCGCGTGACCGACCGCTGCAGGCGCTCGGTGCGCACGGGCTTCAGCAGGTAGTCGACGGCCGCGAGGTCGAACGCCTCGAGCGCCCCCTCCTCGTCGGCCGTCACGAAGACGAACGCGGGCCTGTGCTCGAACCGCTGCAGCGCTCGCGCCAGGTCGAAGCCCGACAGTCCCGGCATGTGGATGTCGAGGAACGCCGCGTCGACGGGTTCGCGCGTGAGGATCCGGATGGCCTCCGAGCCGGAGTTCGCGCGGTGGATCGTGCCGATCCGCGGGTCCTGGCCGAGCAGGAACGCGAGCTCGTCCACGGCGGGCTGCTCGTCGTCGGCGATGAGGACCGAGATCACGGCACCAGTCTCCCATCCGGCTCGCCGCGCGTGGCGACGTCGACGGATGCCGCGGCCCGGCCGGGCTGCGACTTCGGCACGCGCATCCGCACGAGCGTGCCCGCGCCCACGTTCGTCTCGACGACGAGTCCGTGCTCGTCGCCGTACACCTGCCGGAGTCGGGCGTCGACGTTGCGCAGGCCTACGTGCTCACCCGGTGGGCCGCCCGCGAGCACCTCGGCGAGCCGTTCGGGGTCGATGCCGACGCCGTCGTCCTCGACGGTGATCTCGGCGAACGCGCCGGCGTCCTGCGCGGTGATCGTGATGCGGCCCCCGCCCTCCTTCGCCTCGAGGCCGTGCCGTACGGCGTTCTCGACCAGCGGCTGCATCGACAGGAACGGGATCACCGTCGAGAGCACCTCGGGCGCGACCTGCAGGGTCACCCGCAGGCGATCGCCGAACCGGGCCCGTTCCAGCTTCAGGTACGAGTCGATCGAGCGGAGTTCCTCGGCGACGGTCGTGAAGTCGCCGGCGCGGCGGAAGGAGTACCTCGTGAAGTCGGCGAACTCGAGCACGAGGTCGCGCGCCTTGGCCGGGTCGGTGTTGATGAACGAGGCGATGGCGTTCAGGGAGTTGTAGATGAAGTGCGGGCTGATCTGCGCGCGCAGGGCCCGGACCTCCAGCTCGGCGAGCGCCGCCCGCGAGGCGTCGAGCTCCCCGAGCTCGACCTGCGCCGCGACCCAGTCGGCGACCTCGCCCGTCGCCCGCGCGAGACCGGCCCGGACACGGGGCGCGAAGGCGACCACGGCGCCGACGACCTCGCCGCCCGCGAGGATCGGCGCGGCCGCGGCATCCGTCTCGCCCGAGGGCGACGCGAGGCGCCGCTCGACGTGCGGACGCGCCGAGCCCACCGCCTCCTCCGCGAGGCGCTCCGCCGTGGGCAGCAGCGCCTCGTCGCCGTCGGCCGCGGCTGGACCGCCCGACATCACGAGGGCCAGCGTGTCGGCGCCGAGCATGGCGCGCAGGTGCCGGGCGGCCCTGGTGGCATCCGCCGCACTCATGTCGCCGCGCAGGTGCTTCGCCGCGCTCGAGGCCAGGTGAAGGGTCTGGTACGTCGCCCGTTCGGCGTCGGTGCCGAGCTCCTTCGACTGCACCGCGAACCGCCGCAGCAGCACGACGACCCCGACGGCGAGCGCCCCGGCGACGACGCCGGCAGCGGCGACGAGCAGCATCGACTCGGGCATGCAGGTCACTGTAGCCGTCGTTCGTCGCCGTGCTCCGCCGTTCGTCGCACCGCTTCCGCCGTTCGCCGACGACGAGCGGTCGACGCCCCCGGCGCGTCCCCGGCTTCGTCAGCATGGACGGATCGCGACCGCAGCGACGCGGGCCACGGCCCCGCCGCACCCCCTCGAAGGAGAGACGCCATGGGCAACGAGGCCCTGAGCGCGGACGTCGACCTGAGCCACGTCGACTATCCCGCAGTGCAGCAATCACCAGAATTCCAAGAGCTCCGGAGCACGCACCGGCGCTTCGTTTTCCCCGTGCTCGGAGCCTGCCTGGCCTGGTACCTGGCCTATGTGCTCCTCGCCGTCTACGCGGTCGACTTCATGTCCACGCGCGTGTTCGGCAGCATCAACGTCGCCATGCTCCTCGGGCTCGCCCAGGTGGTCACGACGTTCGCCGTGACCATGTGGTACGTCAGCTTCGCGAACAAGCACCTCGACCCGAAGGCCGAGCGGATCCGCGACGAGATCGAGACGGGCGTGTTCCTCGACCGCGCCGACGAAGGGGTGGTGCGCTGATGTTCCGGTTCGAAGCGGCAGCCGCCTCACCCGGCGAGCCCTGGCTCAACATCGCCATCTTCGGCGCGTTCGTCGCCGTCACGATGGTCATCGTGTTCCGCGCCAGCCGGAACAACCGCACCGCAGCCGACTACTACGCCGCCGGGCGCTCCTTCACGGGCGGGCAGAACGGTTCGGCCATCGCCGGCGACTACCTCTCGGCGGCGTCCTTCCTCGGCATCGTCGGCGCGATCGCGATGACCGGCTACGACGGGTTCCTGTACTCGATCGGCTTCCTCGTGGCCTGGCTCGTCGCCCTGCTGCTCGTCGCCGAGCTGCTCCGCAACACGGGCAAGTTCACGATGGCCGACGTGCTGTCGTTCCGCCTGAAGCAGCGCCCGGTGCGCATCGCCGCGGCGACCACGACCCTCGTCGTGTGCTTCTTCTACCTCCTCGCCCAGATGGCCGGCGCGGGCGGCCTGGTGTCGCTCCTGCTCGGCATCGGCGACCAGGTCGGCCAGGCGCTCGTCATCACGGTCGTCGGCGGGCTCATGATCCTCTACGTGCTCGTCGGCGGCATGAAGGGCACCACCTGGGTGCAGATCATCAAGGCCGTGCTGCTGATCGCCGGTGCCGGGCTCATGACGGTCTGGGTGCTCGCGATGTACGGCTTCAACTTCTCGACGCTGCTCGACCGCGCGGTCGAGGTCGCGGAGAACCCGGCGATCCTCGACCCGGGCCTGAAGTACGGCGTCTCGGAGATCGCCAAGGTCGATTTCGTGTCGCTCGGCCTCGCCCTCGTGCTCGGCACCGCCGCCCTGCCGCACGTGCTCATGCGGTTCTACACCGTGCCCACGGCGAAGGAGGCGCGCAAGTCGGTCGTCTGGGCGATCTGGCTCATCGGCATCTTCTACGTGTTCACGCTGGTCCTCGGCTACGGCGCTGCGGCGCTCGTCGGTCCCGAGGTCATCGCCGCGGCACCCGGCGGCCCGAACTCGGCGGCACCGCTGCTCGCGTTCTCGCTCGGCGGGCCGCTGCTGCTCGGCCTCATCTCGGCGGTCGCGTTCGCGACGATCCTCGCGGTCGTCGCGGGCCTCACGATCACGGCGGCGGCCTCGTTCGCGCACGACATCTACGCGTCGGTCGTGAAGAAGGGCAAGCCCGAGCCGGGCGCCGAGGTCAAGGTCGCCCGCCGCACCGTGGTGATCATCGGCGTCGTCGCCATCATCGGCGGCATCGGCGCCAACGGCCAGAACATCGCGTTCCTCGTGGCGCTGGCGTTCGCGGTCGCGGCATCCGCCAACCTGCCCACGATCGTCTACTCGCTCTTCTGGAAGCGGTTCACCACCCGCGGCGCGCTGTGGAGCATGTACGGCGGCCTGATCTCGGCGATCGTGCTCATCGCGTTCTCGCCGGTCGTGTCGGGCTCGGAGACCTCGATGCTGAAGACGGACGCGATCGACTTCGCGATCTTCCCGCTGTCGAATCCGGGCATCGTGTCCATCCCGCTCGCCTTCCTGCTCGGCTGGATCGTCAGCGTCATCGACAACCGCCGCGAGGACGCCCTCAAGCAGGCCGAGATGGAGGTGCGCTCGCTCACCGGGGTCGGCGCCGAGAAGGCGGTGAGCCACTAGGCTCCGCCGGCCGTCTGGGCGGGAAGCCGGGCGGCCGGCGGGATCGACTGCGACGGGGTGGGAATGCCTGCCCTGGCCTCGTCGCCGGCACGACGGGGGCGGATGCGACGGACCGACGGTCCGGCATCCGCCCCCGTTGCGCTGCGCCCGGACGTGCCGCGGGACGCTGGCACCCGCCCGCATCGGCGGCGACGGCGACCGTGGCGACGGTGATCGAGGCTGCCAACGTTCGGCGGGTTCCGGACATCGCGTCCGGATCCCCTCGTGGAGCGGCACGGGGCGGACGTACCGTGAGCCCGTGAGCACGCCCACCCCGACTTCCACGTCCGTCCGTTCGCAGGCCGGCCCCGCGGCATCCGTCGACCGCCGACCCGGCGGCGGGGTGCGCACCTGGGTGCAGTTCCTCGCGGCGGGCCTCGTCTGGGGCGCGAGCTTCCTGTTCATCGCGGTCGCGCTCACGGGACTCTCGTTCACCCAGGTGGCGTGGGCGCGGATCGTGCTCGGCGCGCTGACGCTCGGCGTCGTCGTGCTGGTCGCACGCCCGCGCGTGGCCGGCGGGCCGGTGCTGCCGCGCGAACCGGTGGTGTGGCTGCACTTCCTCGTGATCGGCGTCGCCGGGTGCGTCGTGCCGTTCCTGCTGTTCTCGTGGGCGCAGCAGACCGTGACCTCGAGCCTCGCGTCCATCCTCAACGCCACCACGCCGATCATGACCGCCCTCATCGCGACGCTCGCGTTCCGCGTCGAGCGGCTCGACGCGTCGCGGTGGCTCGGGGTGGTCGTCGGCATCGTCGGGGTGGTCGTCATCATCGGACCGTGGCAGGCGGCGTTCGGCGGCGACCTCGCGGGCCAGCTCGCGATCCTCGGCGCGACCGCCTGCTACGGCGTGATGTTCGGGTACACGCGCCGGTTCCTGAGCGGCCGGCCGATCGCGGCGACGACGTTCGCGTTCCTGCAGGTGGGCATGGCGGGTGCCGTCATGCTGCTCCTCACGCCCCTGCTCGCCCTGGGTCCGGTGCGGCTGGATGTCGCCGTGGTGGTGTGCCTCGCGGTGCTCGGCATCGCGGGCACGGGCCTGGCGTACGTGTGGAACATCGCCGTGATCCGCGGCTGGGGCCCGACCAACGCCTCCACGGTCACGTACGTCACTCCGGTGGTCGGCGTGGTGCTCGGCGTGCTGATCCTCAGCGAGCCGCTCACCTGGAACGAGCCGGTGGGCGCACTCGTGGTGATGACCGGCATCCTCCTCGCGCAGGGGCGGGTGCGGATGCCGCGGCGCGCTCGCGCTTGACAGCGCCCGGTGTGCATGGTTGGTTAACTACTGAAGTAACTAACCAAGCAACCGGACCGGAGCACGAGTGGACGATTCACGGCCGATCTTCGTGCAGATCGCGGAGCAGATCGAGAACGACATCATCGACGGCGCCGTCGCGGAGGACGCCGCGATCCCGTCGATCAACGAGCTCGCCGCGTTCCACCGCATCAATCCGGCCACCGCGCTCAAGGGCGTGAACCGGCTCGTCGAGCAGGGCATCGTCGCCAAGCGGCGCGGCGTCGGCATGTTCGTCGTCCCCGGCGCACGCGCCCGGCTCATCGAACGACGGCGGGACGAGTTCGCCGCCGACTACCTCAGACCGCTCATCACCGAGGCCGCGAAGCTCGGCATCGGCATCGACGAGCTCGCGGGAATGCTCCGCGAGGAAAGGATCCTGTCATGACCACCACCGTCGCCCGAGCCCGCGGGCTCATGAAGCGCTACGGGTCCTTCACCGCCATCGACGGCATCGACCTCACGCTCGAAGAGGGCCGCATCTACGGCCTGCTCGGCCGCAACGGCGCGGGCAAGACGACGATCATGCAACTGCTCACGGGCCAGATCTTCCCGAACAGCGGCGAGCTCGAGGTCTTCGGCCGCGCGCCGGCCGAGCACGCCGAGGTGCTGCGCCGGCTGTGCTTCATCGCCGAGGCGCAGCGCTACCCCGAGGACTTCACCCCGGCGCACGTGCTGAGGTCCGCTCCCTGGTTCTTCGAGCACTGGGACGCCGCGTTCGCCGAGCGGCTCGTCGCCGACTTCCGGCTCCCGCTCAAGCGGCGCATCAAGAAGCTCTCCCGCGGCCAGCTCTCGGCCGTCGGCGTGATCGTCGGCCTCGCGAGTCGCGCACCGCTGACGTTCTTCGACGAGCCCTACCTGGGACTCGACGCGGTGGCGCGGCAGATCTTCTACGACCGGCTGCTCGAGGACTACGCCGAGCACCCGCGCACCATCGTGCTCTCGACGCACCTGATCGACGAGGTCGCGAACCTGCTCGAGCACGTCATCCTCATCGACCGAGGGCGGATCCTGCTCGACCGCGACGCCGACGAGGTGCGCGGTTCGGCGACGACGGTCGCGGGTCCGAGCACTGCGGTCGAGCGTTTCGTCGCCGATCGCCCGGTCATCGGTCGCGAGGCGATCGGCGGCCTCGCGTCCGCGACGATCGACGGCCGGCTCGACCGCGCCGACCGCCTGCGCGCGGCGGAGCTCGGCCTCGAGCTCGCGCCGGTGTCGCTCCAGCAGCTCATCGTCCACCTGACCGGCACGGAGCTCGCCGGCGCGCCCGAGAAGGAGGTCGCGGCATGACCGCCACCGCAACCGGCCCCGTGCGGGCCGCCACGACCGAGGCGGCGTCGCGCCTCCGACCGAACGAGGTCTGGCGCATCGTGCGCCTGCACGCGGTCAACCCGTCGATCTTCTTCGGCGTGCCGGCGATGGTGCTCGGCGGTGCGTGGGCGATCACGATGGTGATCGCGCTGATCCTGCTGGGATCCGGGGTCCCGATGGAGAACACGGGCTTCCGGTACAGCTGGGCGGTGCTCTCGCCGCAGTGGTATCTCATCGTGGTGGGCGTCCAGGCCGTGTCGTACACGTTCCCCTTCGCACTCGGCTTCGGTGCCACGCGCCGCGACTACTGGCTCGGCACGGGCCTGATGTTCGTCCTCGCCTCGGTGCTGTACGCGCTCGCGATCGCGACGCTGCTGCTGATCGAGCGTGCGACCGGAGGCTGGGGCATCGGCGCGGGGATGTTCGATGCGCTCTGGTACGTGGGTGCCGACTGGGCGACCGCGTTCTACTCGACCTTCGCCCTGCAGTTGCTGGTGCTGTTCATCGGAGCCGGGGTGACCACCGTCTTCATGCGGTGGCGCATGAAGGGGATGCTCACGCTGGCCGCCGGTGCGATGGCCCTGATCCTCGGCGTCATCGCCCTGCTGACGTTCACCGGGTCGTGGGAGCCGCTCGGCGACTGGCTGGGTTCGATCGGCGTGGTCGGGGTCTTCTCGCTCCTGCTCCTGACGGCGCTGGCCTGGGCCGGTGCGGGGTTCCTCGTGATCCGACGCGCCACGCCCCGGTAGGGGAGTCCGCGGCGGCGACCACGGCGCGGCATCCGTTCGGGGGAGCGGATGCCGCGCCGTTCGCCGTGCCGACAGGCGGGCCGACATTGCCGGGTCACCGGTTGCGGAATACCCCGGAGGGGTATACGGTTCAGGAGTTGCATACCCCATCCGGGTACTATCGAACCCGGTCCGACCACGAGGAGAACGAGATGACGCAGCGCGAGTACCAGGTGACCGGCATGACGTGCGGCCACTGCGAGCTCTCGGTACGCGAAGAGGTCGAGCAACTCACCGGCGTGACGGACATCCAGGTGTCCGCCGCATCCGGCACGCTCTCGATCACCGCGCCGTCCGACCTCGACGACGCCGGCGTGATCGCCGCGGTCGAGGAGGCCGGCTACTCCGCCGTGCGCGTCTGACGACGATGCACACGGCAGCCAGGCTGGGGCTGTTCGCGGCGGGCGCGGCGGCGGTCTTCACCGCCGCGTTCGTCGCCGCCCCTCTCGTCATCCCGGCCGATGCGTCGGCCGCATGGACCTCGAACGAGGATGACCACATGACCACCGCAGAACCGGGCCACGGCGACGAGCACACGGGCGCCGCGGCATCCGCCGACGACGTGCGCGGACTCGCCGTCTCGCACGCCGGCTACACCCTCACCGGCCTCCGCGCTCCGGCCTCACCGGGCGAGCAGGGCGAGCTCGCCTTCGGCATCACGGATGCCGCGGGCGCCCCGCTCACCGACTACGAGACTTCGCACGAGCGCGACCTGCATCTCATCGTGGTGCGCACCGACGGCGCGCACTTCCGCCACGTGCACCCCGTCATCGACGATCGCGGCGAATGGAGCCTGCCGTTCGCCTTCGATGCGGCCGGCACCTACCGCGTCTTCGCCGACTTCGTTCCGGCCGGGCACGGTGAGACGGTGACCCTCACGACCACGGTCGAGGTCGCGGGCGGGTTCGCGCCCGAGCCGCGCACGAGCGACGCGACCGGTGCGACGGTCGACGGCATCACCGTCGAGGTCGAGGGCGAGCTGGTCGCCGGAGCCGAGCGCGAACTCGTCTTCACCGTCACCCGCGACGGCGAGCCCGTCACGACGCTCGAGCCGTACCTCGGCGCATACGGACACCTCGTCGCGCTCCGCCAGGGCGACCTGGCCTACCTGCACGTGCACCCCATGGGCGAACCGGGCGACGGCGTCACCGAGGCCGGTCCCGAGATCTCGTTCATGGCGACCGCACCGACGGCGGGCCGCTACCTGCTCTACCTCGACGTGCAGCTCGACGGTGCCGTGCACTCCGTCCCGTTGGTGCTCACCGCCGGTGCGGGGTCGACGGATGCCGCCGGCGGGGCCACGCACGACGGCGCCCACGACGACGCCCACGGGGAGGCGGGCCGATGACCGACGTCACCGCATCCGGCGACCGCGTGATCGAGCTCGAGATCGGCGGCATGACCTGCGCCTCGTGCGCCATGCGCATCGAGAAGAAGCTGAACAAGCTCGACGGCGTCACCGCGACCGTCAACTACGCGACCGAGAAGGCCCGCGTGTCGGCTCCGGCCGGCGTGGGCGAGACCGAGCTCATCGCCGCGGTCGAGGCCGCCGGCTACCGGGCCGTCCCGCCCGCGCCGCCAGCCCCCGCTCCGGGCGAAGCCGGCGGCGCGCCATCCGACGCCACCGGCGAGACGCGTGCGGACGTCGAGCTGCGCTCGCTCCGGACGCGCCTCATCGCCTCGGTCGTGCTCGCGGTGCCGGTGATCCTCATCTCGATGATCCCGGCGCTGCAGTTCACCTCCTGGCAGTGGGCCACCCTCGCGCTCGCCGCGCCCGTCGTCACGTGGGCGGCCTGGCCGTTCCACCGGGCGGCGTTCGTGAACCTGCGCCATGGCGCCGCGACCATGGACACGCTCATCTCGCTCGGCGTGAGCGCGGCGTTCGCCTGGTCGCTGTACGCGCTGTTCCTCGGCACCGCCGGCGAGCCCGGCATGGTGCACGCGTTCGAGCTGACCGTCGCGCCGAGCGACGGCGCGTCGAACCTGTACCTCGAGGTCGCGGCGGGCGTCACGATGTTCGTCCTCCTCGGCCGCTACCTCGAGAAGCGGTCCAAGCGCGCCGCGGGCGCCGCCCTGCGCGCGCTCCTCGAGCTGGGGGCGAAGGAGGTCGCGGTCCTCCGCGACGGGACCGAGGTCCGCATCCCGGTCGACGAGCTCGCGGTCGGCGACGAGTTCGTCGTGCGCCCGGGCGAGAAGATCGCGACCGACGGCACCGTCGTCTCCGGCCGCAGCGCGGTCGACGCCTCGCTCGTCACGGGCGAGTCGGTCCCGGTCGAGGTCGAGGTCGGCGACGCCGTCGTCGGCGCCACCGTCAACGCCGGCGGCCGGCTGGTCGTCCGCGCGACCCGCGTCGGCGCCGACACGCAGCTCGCGCAGATGGCGCGGCTCGTCGAGGACGCGCAGGCCGGCAAGGCCGAGGTGCAGCGGCTCGCCGACCGCATCTCGGGGGTCTTCGTGCCCGTCGTGATCCTCATCGCCGCCGGAACCCTGGGCGCGTGGCTCGGGGGCGGATTCCCGCCGGCCGCCGCGTTCACCGCCGCGGTCGCGGTGCTCATCATCGCCTGCCCCTGCGCGCTGGGGCTCGCGACGCCCACCGCGCTGCTCGCCGGCACGGGCCGCGGAGCCCAGCTCGGCGTGCTCATCACGGGCCCCGAGGTGCTCGAGTCCACGCGCCGCGTCGACACGATCGTGCTCGACAAGACCGGCACAGTGACCAGCGGGCGGATGTCGCTCGCCGGGGTCCACCCCGCCGAGGGCGTCGACGAGGCCGAGCTGCTGCGCCTCGCGGGCGCGCTCGAGCACGCCTCCGAGCACCCCGTCGCGAAGGCGGTCGCCGACGCTGCCGCGGCCCGCGTCGGCGCCCTGCCCGCGCCCGAGTCCTTCGAGAACCGCCCGGGCCTCGGCGTGCACGGCGTGGTCGACGGGCACCTCGTGCTCGTCGGTCGACCCGCGCTGCTCGCCGAGTGGTCGATCGAGCCCGACGCCCGCGTCGCGGCATCCGTCGCCGCCGCGGAGGCCGAGGGGCGCACCGCCGTCGTCGTCGCGTGGGACGGCGCCGTGCGCGGCGCGCTCACCGTCGCCGACGCGATCAAGCCGACGAGTGCCGACGCGGTCGCGAAGCTGCGCGGCCTCGGACTCGAGCCGATCCTGCTCACGGGCGACAACGAGACGGTGGCGCGACGCGTCGCCGCCGAGGTCGGCATCGAGCGGGTGATCGCCGAGGTGCTGCCCGCCGACAAGGTCGCCGTGGTCGCCCGCCTGCAGGACGAGGGGCGCACGGTCGCGATGGTCGGCGACGGCGTGAACGATGCCGCCGCGCTCGCGCAGGCCGACCTGGGGATCGCGATGGGCACGGGCAGCGACGTCGCCATCGAGGCGGCCGACCTCACGCTCGTCCGGGGCGACCTGCTGGCCGCGGTCGACGCCATCCGGCTCGCACGGCGGACGCTCCGCGTCATCAAGGGCAACCTGTTCTGGGCGTTCGCCTACAACGTCGCGGCCATCCCGCTCGCGGCGCTCGGCCTGCTGAACCCGATGCTCGCCGGGGCGGCGATGGCGTTCTCGAGCGTGTTCGTGGTCGCCAACAGCCTCCGGCTGCGGGCATTCCGGTCCAGCGCCGGAGGCGTCCGGCCCTGACACGCCGTAGGGTCGAAGCATGACCGCCGAGACCTCCGACCGCGCCGCCGACCCCGCCCCCGCCGTGCCCGGGGTCGGCGGCGCCATCGACGAACGCGACGCGGCGATGAGCGAGCTGCTCGGCATCCGCTCGAGCATCGACAACATCGACGCGGCCCTCATCCACCTGCTCGCCGAGCGGTTCAAGTTCACCCAGCAGGTCGGCCGCCTGAAGGCCCGCCACGGACTCCCCCCGAGCGACCCCGACCGCGAGAAGCGCCAGATCGCACGGCTGCGGGCGCTCGCTGAAGATGCCCACCTCGACCCCGCGTTCGCGGAGAAGTGGTTCAACTTCGTCGTCGCCGAGGTCATCCAGCACCACGAGGAGCTCGCGGGCACCGGCGGGTCGGACGAACTGTGACCTGGTACCCGACGTCCGTCCCGTCGCAGGCGGGCCGTTCGGTGCTCGTCACCGGCGCGAACGCGGGCCTCGGGTTCTTCACGTCCGCCCGGCTCGCGAAGGCCGGGGCGCACGTGGTCCTCTCCGGACGCGACCCCGACCGGTTGGCCGCGGCCGTCGCGGCGATCCGCGGGCGCATCCCCGCGGCATCCGTCGAGACCCTCGTCATCGACGTCGCCTCGCTCGACTCGGTGCGTGCCGGCGTCGACCGTCTGCTCGACCGGGCGCCGCTCGACACCGTCGTGCTGAACGCGGGCATGGTGCACACGCCCGCCACCCGCCACGAGAGCGTCGACGGTCACGAACTCGTGCTCGCCACGAACGTGCTCGGTCACTTCGCGCTGCTCGCGGGCACGCTGCCGCACCTCGCGCCGGCCGCCCGCGTCATCACGATCGGATCGCTCTCCACGCGACTGTCGACCTTCCGCACCGACGATCTCCAGCTGCGCCGGTCGTACGACGCGTGGCGCGCGTACGCGCAGTCGAAGATCGCGGCGTCCGCGCTCGCGTTCGAGCTCGACCGGCGGCTGCGCCGTGCAGCGACGGATGCCGCGGAGTCGGTCGGCGCCGCATCCGTCACGCCGCGCGTGCACAGCCTCATCGCCCACCCCGGCTACTCCATCTCGGGTCGCACCCCGCGCGTGCCCGGCGTGAACGAGCCGACGCGCGTCGAGCGGTTCGCCGACGCGCTGCAGTCCCCGTTCGCGCAGGGCAAGCATAGCGGCGCCGACGTGATCGTGCACGCGGCCGCCGCCGACGACGTCGAGGGCGGGCAGTTCTGGGGGCCGCGGTACGAGGTGAAGGGCCCTCCGTCGCTCGGCACCCCGACCCGGACGTCGCGCGACCCGGGTATCGGCGCCGCCGTGTGGGCGTTCGCGGAAGAGGCCGTCGGCGCGGCGTTCGACGTCGAGGCGGTCGGCCGATGATCCGGAACCTGGTCGGGCGCTGGTGGTCGTCGCCGCGCACGCGGCTCCGGATCGCGCGCGTGCTCGTCGTCGCGGGCATCGTGCTGGTGCTCGTCGCGTTCGCGACCACCCGGTGGGGGTTCGTCTTCGCGGGCATCCTCCTGATCGGCTTCGGCGCCGCGGCCGGCCCCGCACGCATCCGGCCGCGCGGCGGCCCGGCGGAGCCGCCGCGATGATCAGCCGCGAACTCGCCCTCCAGCTGCGCGACGCCGGCCTGGTCTGGCATCCGGAGTCGGGCGACCGATTCCAGCTCGACCTGCCGAGCCACGTGGAGGCCGACGTCGAAGCCGACACGTTCACGGTCTCGGACATGACGATCGAGACCCACCGCTACCCGACCGGGACCATCCTCGGCTTCAACGGCACCACCGAGTGGGCGCTCGACTCCGTCGCGATCGCCGACGCGGTGTGGCTCCCGCGAGAGGACCAGCTGCGCGAGCTGCTCCGCGCCACGTTCCGCGGGCTGCGGCGCCTGCCCGACGCGTTCGAGGTGGAGATCGAGCTCGACGGCGCGACCCGCCGCTTCGAGCACCCCGATCCCGCCGAGGCCTACGGGCTCGCGCTCCTCGCCCTGATCGAACGCACCCGCTGACCCCGCTCGCGCGGCGGTTCGCCTCGTGCTCGGCGGTTCGCCTCGTGCTCGGCGGTTCGCCTCGTGCTCGCCGGCGCCGAGTGTCCAACGGATGCGGGTACGAACCGGATGAGGCGGCATCCGTTGGACACTCGTCATCGGGGACGGGGCGAGCGGATGGCGATGCCGCGGACCCGAGGGGTCGCAGCTTCACGACCTGATGGGGCGGTCCCCATCGCGCGTGCGATGCGTGCGTAGGCTCGTCGGCATGGACACTGCGGATGCCTCCGCGGCCGTCGCGCGGGCGCGCGAGGCCGTCGACCGGGCCGTGCGCGAGCTCGCCGCGGCATCCGCCCGCACCGAGACGCTGGCCGAGTACGTGCCGGCGCGACGCGTGCTCGGCGTGCCGCGCGCCCCGCGCATGTCGCCCATCGGCCCCGTGTGGCGCCTCGGCGTGCTGCTGCTCGACGCCGACGGGCGCCTGTACGCGACCGGCCGGGTGATCCGCGCCGAGCGACCTGTGCGGAAGAGCGTCATCGCGGAGTCCGTCGCCGAGCACCGCGCCTACCGCGCCGCGGCGGTGAAGGGCGGCATCCCCGAGGGCGCGACCGTGGTCTTCGACGCCGCGCCGCTCGAACTCGACGAAGCGGCGCTCACGGCCGGATCGGGTCCGCTCGCGCTCATCGACGGACCCGAGGGCGCCGTGGTGGCCGTGCGGTGGAACCCCTCGACGGCCGGGGCGCTCATGCCGCTCGAGCCGTACCTCGCCGAGCGGGTCGAACTGCTCGTCGGGCCCACGCAGGGAGCCTGACCGGGGGAGCGCTCAGAAGCCGAACGCCGTCACGGCGGGCAGGCCGCCGTCGCGCCAGCCCTCGAGGGCGTACCGCTCGTGGTGCACGAGCCGCTCGGGCAGGGCGTCGAGCGCGAACCACTCGAGCGCGCTCGCCTTGTCGGCCTCCTGCAGCGACGGGATGCCGCGCCATGAGCGGGTGACGAAGAACACGTCGAGCCGCTGGTCGACGGGCAACCCGGTCGGTGCCGTGCGGTGCATCGCCGTGACCGGCTCGAGGTCGCCCTCGTCGACCTCGACGCCGAGTTCTTCGAGGGTCTCCCGGACGGCGCCCGCGAGCACCGACTCGCCCGGATCGACGTGGCCTGCGGCGGAGGCCGCCCACCAGCCGTCGTAGTACCCGGTGCCCTCGCGCTGCTGCAGCAGCACCCGGTCGCCGTCGACGAGGAAGACGTACGCGGCTGGGATGAGCGCGAACGACCCGTGCGCGGCGGCGTACTCGGCGGGATAGGACTGCGGTTCGTCGCCCGGATCGGGCTCCGGCGCGTGCGCCGCCGCCCCCGGTTCGAAGTGGGCCGCGAGGTTCACGAGGGAGGACGTGAGCCCTTCGGCGTGGTCGCGAGCTCGGACCCCGTCGGGCACGTCGCGCGCCGCGAACTCGACGAGCGTGCCCCCGGGCGTGCTGCGGAGGCTCCACGTCATCCGCATCGTGCCGCCGAACGCCGGGTCGTCGGACTCGAAGTCGACGAGCTGCTCGATCAGTTCGCCGGGCACCGGCGGCAGCCAGGCGAGGAGCGCGTCGGGATCCACGAGGGCGGCGAACACAGCCTCGCGATCGGCGTGGATCAACAGGCTCGCGAGGTCCGTCCGACTCATGCGGCGACCCTACCGGGTGCCGCCGAACAGCGGTTCTGCTACTCTCGACGACCGTGTCATGCATGGCCTTCCAGATGATCATCCGGCCCCGCACCGCCTGAGGCGGAGCGACCGGACCACCTGACCGCTCCTCCGCCTCGGCCCGAATCCAGGGCCGCGGTGCGGTTTCGCCGTACCCGGCTGACGATCACCAGCCAGCGGAGCACTCCATGCGACCATCACGACCCCACCGACCGATGCCCAACCGGTCCCCGCACCCGAAGCGGGCATCGCCTGCGCGCCCGACCTCGTCGCCGGCGGGCGGCCGACACGAGCTCGGGCAGAACTTCCTCGTCGACCGCGCCGTCATCGAGCGGATGACCTCGCTCGCCGCGGCCACGCGCGGTCCCATCGTCGAACTCGGCGCGGGCGGCGGCGCGCTCACGCGCGAACTCGCGCGTCTCGGCCGCCCGCTCACCGCGGTCGAGCTCGACCCGCACCGTGCCGCGGCGCTGCGCCGCGAACTGGGCGGCGCCGCGGACGTCGTGCACGCCGACGTGCTGCGCTGGCCGCTGCCGCGCGAGCCGCACGTCATCGTCGGCAACGTGCCCTTCCACCTCACCACCGCGATCCTGCGGCGCGTGCTCGACGCGGACTGGTGGGGCAGCGCCGTCCTGCTCACCCAGTGGGAGGTCGCCCGCCGTCGTTGCGGCGTCGGCGGAGCGAGCATGCTCACCGTGCAATCGGCGCCGTGGTACCGCTTCACGCTCGACCGCCGGGTTCCTGCGCGCGCGTTCCGGCCGGTGCCGTCGGTCGACGGCGGCGTGTTCCGCATCGACCGGCGGGCCGAGCCGCTCGTCCCAACGCGCGAGCGACGGGCGTACCGCGCGTGGGTGGGCGACGTCTTCCAGGGACCCGGGCGGGGACTCGTCCAGGTGCTGGGCCGCACCGGCCGCCCCATCGCGCACGGCCTTGCGCGCCGGATGCTCCGCGAACGCGGCATCGATCCGAGCACGCCGCCGACCCGGCTCACGACCGAGGACTGGGTCGAGCTGTGGCGGTTGGCGCGGGACCGGCCATGAACGACGACGCCGGCCGCGGCCCTCTCGCGAGGACGCCGCGGCCGGCGTGATCCGGTCGTCGGGATCTAGTAGCCGACGACCGGACCGAAGGCGTCCGCCAGCGGCGCCCGGTTGACCGTGCGGAGCTCGTCGATCGAGACCGTGAAGGCGTCCTGCACCTCGAGCGAGCCCGACGCGGCATCCGTCACGCCGATGCGACGCACGGGCACGCCCCGACCCTCGCACAGGCCGCGGAAGCGCACGTCGTCCTCACGCGGGACGGTCACGATGACGCGCGACGCCGACTCGGAGAACAGCGCCGTCGCCAGGTCGATGCCGGCATCCTCGACGACCTCGTTGAGGACCACCCGGGCGCCGACACCGAACCGCGAGACGGCCTCGGCCAGCGCGACCGCGAGGCCCCCGTCGGACAGGTCGTGCGCCGAATCGATGAGGCCCTCGAGTGCGGCCGCCGCGAGCAGGTCGCCCAGCTGCTTCTCGCGACCCAGGTCGACCATGGGCGGGATGCCGCCGAGGTGGTCGTGCACGACGCCCGCCCACGCGGAGCCGTCGAGCTCGGCGTACGTCTCGCCGAGCAGGTAGATGTTGTGCCCGTCGTCCTGCCAACCCGACGGGACGCGGCGCGCGACGTCGTCGATCACGCCGAGCACCGCGACGACCGGCGTCGGGTGGATCGGCACGTCGCCGGTCTGGTTGTAGAAGCTGACGTTGCCGCCCGTGACCGGGATTCCCAGCTCGAGGCATCCGTCGGCGAGTCCCTCGACGGCCTGCGCGAACTGCCACATGACCTCGGGGTTCTCGGGGGAGCCGAAGTTGAGGCAGTCGGAGATGCCCATCGGCGTCGCACCCGTCACGGCGACGTTGCGGTACGCCTCCGCGAGCGCGAGCTGCGCGCCGCGGCGCGGGTCGAGCTGGCAGTAGCGGCCGTTCGCGTCGGTCGCCACGGCCACGCCGAGCCCCGACTCCTCGTCGACGCGGATCATGCCCGCGTCATCCGGCGCCGCGAGCGCGGTGTTGCCGAGGACGTAGTGGTCGTACTGCTTCGTGATCCACGCGGCATCCGCCTGGTTCGGCGAGCCGACGAGCTGCAGGAACTGCGCCCGGAGCTCGTCGCCGGTCTGCGGGCGGGGCAGGTCGGCGGCGGAGTCGGCCTGGAGGGCGTCGAGGTACGACGGGTACCGCATGGGCCGCTCGTACACGGGCCCGTCGACCGCGACGGTGCGCGGGTCGACGTTCACGATCTCCTCGCCACGCCAGGTGATCGAGAGTCGACCGGAGTCGGTGACCTCGCCGAGCACGCTCGTCTCGACGTCCCACTTCTTCACGACCTCCATGAAGCCGTCGAGCTTCTCGGGGCGCACGATGGCCATCATGCGCTCCTGGCTCTCGGACATCAGGATCTCTTCCGGCGTGAGCGAGGGGTCGCGCAGCAGCACGTCGTCGAGCACGATCGACATGCCGCCGTCGCCGTTCGCCGCGAGCTCGCTCGTCGCGCACGAGATGCCGGCGGCGCCGAGGTCCTGGATGCCCTCGACGAGGTCGCCCGCGAACAGTTCGAGGCAGCACTCGATGAGCACCTTCTCGGCGAACGGGTCGCCGACCTGCACCGCGGGGCGCTTCGTCGGGCCGCCCTCGGCGAAGGTGTCCGATGCCAGGATCGAGGTGCCGCCGATGCCGTCGCCGCCCGTGCGCGCACCGAACAGCACGACCTTGTTGCCCACGCCCTTCGCATTCGCGAGGTGCAGGTCCTCGTGCCGGAGCACGCCCACGGCGAGCGCGTTCACGAGCGGGTTCTTCTGGTACACCGGGTCGAACCACGTCTCGCCGCCGATGTTCGGCAGGCCGAGGCAGTTGCCGTAGAAGCTGATGCCCGCGACGACGCCGTGCACGACGCGCGCGGTGTCGGGGTCGTCGATGGCGCCGAACCGCAGCGCGTCCATGACCGCGACGGGGCGCGCGCCCATCGAGATGATGTCGCGGACGATGCCGCCGACGCCGGTCGCGGCGCCCTGGAACGGCTCGATGAACGACGGGTGGTTGTGCGACTCGATCTTGAACGTCACCGCCCAGCCCTCGCCGATGTCGAGCACGCCCGCGTTCTCGCCGATGCCCACCATGAGGTGCTGCTTCATCTCGGGCGTGACCTTCTTGCCGAACTGGCGCAGGTGCACCTTGCTCGACTTGTACGACGCGTGCTCGCTCCACATCACCGAGTACATGGCGAGCTCGGCGCTCGTGGGGCGCCGGCCGAGGATGTTGCGGATGCGCTCGTACTCGTCGGGCTTCACGCCGAGCGCCGCGTACGGCTGCTCCTTCTCGGGCGTCGCGATGGCGACCTCGACGGTGTCGAGCTGCGCGGTGCGGGGCGCCTCGATGATCTCGGCGTCGGCCGCGCCGGGGGCGTCCGGCTGCGGGTACTGGCTGGCAGGCGTGGACGAGGTCTCGATGGTCACGGGTGGCGAGCTCCAGAGGGTGGCGGCGAGCGGATGCCGCGGGGCGGATGCCGGACCCCGCCAGTCTACCGGCCGTGCTCACCTGAGCAGTCGCGAGGTGCTGCCTCCCCTTCTCAGGAGTTCTGCGGCGTGTCGCGTGTCGCAGCGGCGCGTCGTCCTGAGAAACGCCCGGTTCCCGCGCCCCGCTCCTGAAAACGGGATCGGAGCGGCGGATGGCGCGGGGCGCGGGGCGTCGGGCCCGGGGCGCCGGGCGCGGGTGCGCGGGGCGGCGCGCTACTCGGCGCGGGAGAAGGCGGCGGCGCGCTCGACCTGGTCGCGGGTCAGCGCGACGCCCGTGTAGCGCTCGAACTGGCGCGCGGCCTGCAGCGCGATGACCTCGGCTCCGGTGATGACGGGCGTGCCGGCGGCGCGCGCGGCCCGGATGAGCGGGGTCTCGGCGGGGAAGGCGACCACGTCGAACACCGTCGAGGCGCGCTCGATGAACCGCTCGTCGAACGCGAGCGCCGCGGCATCCGCGCCCTGCATGCCGAGGGGAGTGACGTTGACGATCACGTCGAAGGATGCCTCGGGGTCCTCGGCCGCCCAGTCGTAGCCGTACTTCGCAGCGAGCGCCGGGCCCGCCTCGGGGTTGCGCGCGAGCACCGTCAGATCGTCGAATCCGGCGCCGCGGAATGCCGCCACGACCGCCTTCGCCATGCCGCCCGAGCCGCGCACGACGACGCGCGAGGCCGGGTCGAGCCGGTGCTCGGCGATGAGCTGCGCGACGGCCTCGTAGTCGGTGTTGGATGCCGTGAGCCGGCCGCCGTCGTTCACGATCGTGTTGACCGACTCGATCGCCGCGGCCGACGGCTCGAGTTCATCGACGAGCGGGATCACGTCCTCCTTGAACGGCATCGACACGGAGCATCCGCGGAAGCCGAGCGCGCGCATGCCGCGGATCGCGCCCTCGGGGTCGTCGGTCGTGAAGGCCTTGTAGATGAAGTTCAGCCCGAGCTCGTCGTAGAGGAAGTTGTGGAACCGGGTTCCGAGGTTCGACGGGCGGCCGGAGAGGGAGATGCAGACCTGCATGTCCTTGTTCAGAATGGGCATGCGCCCCATTCTCGCCCGGGTGCGCCGGGCTCGAGCGCGCCTCGGGCGCGAATCGTCGCTTCGCCGCGCTTGAGGCGACGATTCGCGTCCGCCGCCGCCCCCGGCCAGCCGGACGCGCGTCCACCCCGCCGTTGAGATCGCAGGTGACACGTGTCATCATGTCCGGGTGCGGCCAACGGGGGCCGCCGTACTGTGACGGAGCAGACATGCAGGCAAGAATGAGAGCGCTCTCACGCGGAGGCGGCGCCGCCGTCGTCGCCGCGGCGCTGTTGGTTCCCCTCGGCGCGACCGCGACCGCGGCGGCGGCCGAGGGAACCACGACCGTGATCACCGACTTCGAGGGCGGCGCGCCCTCGGGCTTCTTCAGCTATGGCTCCGCCGGCTTCGGCGTGGTCGACGTCGCCGCCGGTACGGCCGACGCGAAGCCCGGCCAGGAGGGGCCGACCACGGTCCTCTCCTACGGATGGGACGTCACCGCCGGCGGCAGCTTCGGCGGCGTCGGCGAGACGTTCACCGCGACCCGCGACGTGAGCGCCTACGACGGCGTCACCTTCTGGATGAACGGCTCCGGCAACGGCACCGCACTGCAGTTCGAGCTCTTCGACGGCGGCGCGAACCCCGACGTGTCCGAGCGCTTCGACACCACGATCGTCGACGACGTCGCCGGATGGCGTCAGGTGACGCTGCCCTGGTCGGCCTTCCAGCGCGCGACCGACTTCCAGCCCGACGGCGCCCCGAACGACGGGTTCGGCAAGGTCGCCGTGTGGGGCTACGCGCTCCCGGCGGTCAACGGCGCCAACACCGTGCGCATCGACGACATCGCCGTCTACTCGGGCATCGAGGTGCCGCCGGCCGTCTCGTTCGCGAACTCGACCGCGAGCCTCATCGAGGGCGACACCGGATCGATCGAGGTGCGGCTCGACCGCGCGCTCGAGACGCCGGTGACGGTCGCACTCGAGGCGACGGATGGCACGGCGGCAGCGGGCGACGACTACGTCGACCCGAGCACCACGATCGAGTTCGCCGCGGGCCAGACGAGCCGAACCGTCGACCTCGAGACGGTCGCCGACGACGTCGAGGAGGCGAACGAGACACTCGTGCTCACGCTCGCGGACGCCGCCGGCGCCACCGTCGGCTCGCCGTCGAGCATGACCGTGACGATCATCGACGACGACGGCGAGGTCGTCGGCCCGCCGAGCGGCCGCACGCTCGTCGTCGACGACCACGAGGCGCCGCTCGTACGCGGCGACGCGGGCGGCGTCCCGGTCGGCTGGTTCAACGCCGAGGACCCCAACAGCTCGGTCGCGTTCGAGCGAACGGATGCCGCGCCCGCGCCGGTCCCCGGCGCCCCCGCCGGCAACCACGTGCTGCAGGCCGACTACCGCGTGACGAGCTTCGGCGTCGTCGTGCGCAACTTCACGAACGAGGCCGCCGACGCGTGGACGACGCAGGACTGGTCGACCTACGAGGGCATCGGCTTCTGGATGTACGGCAACGGTTCGGGCACCGACCTGTTCCTCGACCTGCTCGACAACCGCAACCCGGGCTCGACCGTCGACGACGCCGAGCGCTTCGTCGTGTCGTTCAAGGACGACTGGCGGGGATGGAAGTTCCTCACGTTCGACTTCGCGGACTTCTCGCGCAAGAACATCGGCAACAACGCCCCGAACGACGGACTGACGCTGACCGAGATGCACGGCTACGCGTTCGGGTCGCTCCGCACCTCCACGCCGCAGACCTTCCGGTTCGACGACGTGCTGCTCTACGGCGAGGCCGAGCCGCCCGCGCTCTCGGTCGGGTTCGACCGCGCCGGGTACGAGGTCACCGAGGGCGACACCGCGACGGGCGTCATCCGCCTGAACCGCGTCGCGGACGAGGACGTGACGGTGAGCTGGGAGTCGCTCGCGATCGAGGCGCGCACCGCGACGGAGGACCTCTCGGCCACCGCCGACCGGGACTTCACGCCCGGCAGCGGCACCGTGACGATCCCCGCGGGCGAGCGGCAGGTCGCGATCGAGCTGCCCACCTTGCAGGACGGCAAGCACGAGGTCGACGAGACGTTCGTCGTGCGCCTCTCCGACCCGGTCGGGGCCGAGTTCGGGTTCGTGCGCACCGCCACCGTGAGCATCCAGGACGACGATGAGATCGACCCGACGCTCGTCGACGACTTCGAGACCACGCCGTGGCTGTTCGACACGACCGGCAAGTCCGTGCTCACCACGCGTGAGATCGAGGCGGGCTCCGGCGCCGGCTACCCCGGCCAGGACGCCTACGAGTACGTCGCCGACTTCGCCCACAAGGGTCCGGCGACGCTCAGCCGCGACTTCGCGGGCGGGCAGGACTGGTCGGATGCCGAGGGTCTGAGCTTCTGGGTGAACGGCACCGGCAAGCAGACGAAGGTCACGGTCGGCCTGAAGGACGACCCGGCACCCGACGGCGGCCCCGACACCTGGGAGCTCGCGTGGAGCGACGAGTTCGACGGCCCCGCCGGCGCACCGGCGAACCCCGAGAACTGGACGTACGAGACCGGCGGCTGGGGCTGGGGCAACGACGAGCTGCAGTACTACACCGACAGCACCGACAACGCGGCGCTCGACGGCAACGGCAACCTCGTCATCACCGCCCGCGAGATCGACCCCGCGACGACCGACCTCGAGTGCTGGTACGGCCCGTGCGAGTACACGTCGGCGCGCCTGATCACCGAGCAGAAGCAGGAGTTCCAGTACGGGCGCATCGAGTCCCGGGTCAAGGTGCCCGAGGGCAGCGGCATCTGGCCGGCCGTGTGGTCGCTCGGCACCGACTTCCGCGAGGTCGGCTGGCCGCAGACCGGTGAGATCGACGTCATGGAGTTCGTCGGTCGCCTGCCGAACGAGATCTTCGGCACCATCCACGGCCCCGGCTACTCGGGCGGGCAGTCGTACGGCGGGATCTACGACTTCGGCGCGCCCGTGCCCGGCGACTGGCACGAGTTCGCCGTCGAGTGGACGCCCGAGGAGATCGTCTGGTCGGTCGACGGCATCGTCTACCACCAGGCCGACCCGGCGGATGTCGCGCCGAACGAGTGGGTCTTCGACCACCCGTTCTCGCTGCTGACCAACGTCGCGATCGGCGGCAACTTCGGTGGCGCGCTCGGCGACGACCTCGAGTTCCCGCAGTCGCTCACGGTCGACTACGTCCGCGTCTACCAGGCGCCGGACACCGCCGAGCGGTTCACCGCCGACGTCACCGTGCGCGGCACGGGCTGGCAGCAGGTGACCGTTCCGTTCGACGCGTTCAAGCGCGAGAAGAAGCAGCCCGCGGGTGCGCCGAACGACGGCCTCACGCTGACCGACGTGCAGGGGTACCGCCTCACGTTCGGCGGCTCGGGCCAGGTGTCGGTCGACCGGGTGACGGTCGAGTGACTCGGGTCGCCTGACCCGACGCACGAGGGCGGGGCGGATGCCGCGGCATCCGCCCCGCCCTTCGTCGTCCTGGCGGGACGTCACACGCCCCCGCACGATTCTTCCGACCCTTTTCAGGAGTTCTCCGGCGGGTCGGGTCGTGGCGCGGCGTGTCGTCCTGAGAAACGTGCGGGATCGGCGAGCGGCTCCTGAGAAAGGAGGGTGACAGATCAGTCGCGGCCGCCGGGCGGGCCGATGATGAGGAGGATCGTGAAGACCGCGGCGATGCCGAGCACCGACAGGACCGTGAGCAGCAGCGGCCGCGCGAGGAACCACCGCAGCATCCGGTTGATCACGTTGCCGTCGGCGGGGTGGTCGGTCGCCTCGCGGCGCCATCCGCCCTCGAGCCGGTCGTGGCGCAGCGCCCACCGCTCGAACGGGATCGTCGCGTAGGGCACGATCGCCGACACGACGCCGAGCGCCATGAGGCCGAGCGGCCAGCGCTGGTTCACGCCGACGAGCACGGCCGCGAACGCGTACGCGAGGAAGACGAACCCGTGGATGGACCCGCCGACGAGCACCGCCCAGTCGAGTCCGAGCGTCGCCCGCATGATGAGGCCCGTGATGAGCATCGTCCACGTGATCGCCTCGGCGAAGGCCAGCAGCCGGAACAGCCGCTTCGGGGTGAGGCCGGGGGCGACCGAGGTGACGGTCGTGGTGGTTGCGGGCGCGGGCAGGATGGGGGAGTCGGGGGAGCTCACCGGTCCATCTTGGCAAGTCGACCTGCGAATCGCATCGAACGAAGGGCTGAGCGGATGCCGCGGCGGGCTCCGTCGCGCGATTCCGGGGGTCGCCTCAGCCTCTGCCGCCCTTGGGTCCCTTGCCGTTGCCCTTGTCGTTCCCCTTGCCCTTGCCGGGGTTGGAGTCCTTCGGGCCGGGCCCGCCGGAGCCGCCGGAGCCGCCCGAGTCGCCCGAGTCGGAACCGCCGCCTCCGCCGCCTCCGCTGCTCCCGTCGTCGCCTCCGCCCGAGGACTGCTGCTGCTCGGCGAGCTCACGCAGTCGTTCTTCGAGCGTCGCCTGCGCGTCGAGCAGCTCCTGCCGCTCGGCCTCGCTCTGGGCGGCGAGGATCGCCACCTCGAGGTCCTTGCGCACGAGGGTCATCGCGGCGGCGATGGCCTGGAACCGGTCGTCGTCGAGTCTCCCGTTGGAGTGCGCGCGCTCGAGCCGGTCGGCCATCTCGTCGAGTCCGGCGACGGCGGCCCCCCAGTCGCCGGCGGCGCTCGACGCCGCGATGGCGTGCACGTCGCCCCGCAGTTCTGCGGCGGTCTCGGGCTGGTACGACGGCGCCGAGCAGCCCGACAGCGCCAGGGCCGCGGCGATGGCGATCGCGGCGGCGGCGCGGGGCAGGTGGCGATCCGTCATCCAGCGAACGTACCGGGGCGGCCGAGGCGGCGGAACCGGGTTGACGGCGGCCGCGCTGCTCCTCGGGAACCCGCGCCCGCGACCCGGCGGGGCTAGGGTGGGCCGGTGGACGATGCCCAGGTGCGCGAGCTCGTCGAGTCGAAGCTCGCGACGATCCCCGACTTCCCCGAGCCCGGCGTGCTCTTCCGCGACCTGACGCCGGTCTTCGCCGACGGCCCCGCGTTCCATGCGCTCGCGGAGGCGCTGACCGTGCCGTTCGCGGGCCGGTTCGACGTCCTCGCGGGCGTCGAGGCTCGCGGGTTCCTGCTCGCGGGCGCCGCGTCGGCGCTCTGCGGTGCGGGCGTCCTCCCGGTGCGGAAGGCCGGCAAGCTCCCGCGCGCGGTGCTCCGCGAGGAGTACGACCTCGAGTACGGCACCGCCGCGCTCGAAGTGCACGAGGGCGAGCTCCCGCCGGGGTCGCGCGTGCTCATCGTCGACGACGTGCTCGCGACCGGCGGCACCGTCGGCGCGGCGGCCCGCCTCGTGGAGCGCGCCGGCTGGACCGTCGCCGGCGTCTCGGTCGCGATCGAGCTCGAGGCGCTCGCGGGGCGCGGCATGCTCGGCGGCCGGTACGACGTCCACAGCGTGCTGCGCTACTGACCGACGAGAACGGATGCCGCATGCGGGCGGTGCGCGAGGTGTGCGTTCGCTGACAACCCGCGGCATCCGCCCCTCGCCGGAGTAGCGTCGGCCCATGGCAGCCGAACCGGACTTCAGCGATCTGACCGCGCTCTTCGTCAACTGCACCCTCAAGCGCTCGCCCGAGACGAGCAACACGCAGGGCCTCATGGATTCGAGTATCCGGCTCATGCGCGAGCACGGCGTCTCGGTCGAGTCGATCCGCTTCGTCGACCACGACGTGGCGACGGGCGTCTACCCCGACATGCGCGAGTACGGCTGGCAGTACGACGCGTGGCCGGATGAGATCTGGCCGAAGGTCGAGGATGCCGACATCCTCGTGATCGGCGGCCCCATCTGGCTCGGTGACAACTCGTCGGTGACGAAGCGACTCATCGAGCGGCTCTACGCGATGAGCGGTGAGCAGAACGCGAAGGGGCAGTACGTCTTCTACGGCAAGGTCGGCGGCGCGATCATCACCGGCAACGAGGACGGCATCAAGCACTGCGCCATGGACATCCTCTACAGCCTGCAGCACATCGGCTTCACGATCCCGCCCGCCGCCGACGCGGGGTGGATCGGCGAGGCGGGGCCGGGCCCGAGCTACCTCGACGAGGGTTCCGGCGGCCCCGAGAACGACTTCACCAACCGCAACACGACGTTCATGACGTACAACCTCATGCACGTGGCGAAGCTGCTGAAGGACGCCGGCGGCATCCCCGCGATCGGCAACGTGCGATCGGAGTGGGACGAGGGCGAGCACTTCGGCTACGTACCCGCGCCCGATCACCCGAATCCCGAGTACCGCTGAGGGCGGGCGCGACTCAGTCGGCGTCGATGCCGCGTCCGTCCCCGCGGGGGCCGTCGCCGTCGTGGCGCGGGCCGGGCAGTCCCGGTCCGCGGTCGTCGTGGCCGGGGCCGCCGTCGCGCCAGCCGGGCATGCCGTCGTCGTCCGACGCGGCGGTCGCGACGCCGAACCACGTCATGGCCTGACCGGCGACGACGCCGCTCCCGAACGCGAGCAGCACGAGCACGAGCGCGCCCGCGACCGGCACGCGCGGGCCCGAAGCCCACCGGGAACCGGCAGCCGTGCCGGGTGCTCGCGTGCCGGCGCCGAGCGTCAGGGCCGTGTCGGCTCGTCAGCCGCGTCGAGCACACGTCGCGCGTCGGCCTCGAGCTGGGCGAATCGACGCCGTTCGACCTCGTCGTAGTCCTGGCGCGCAACGGAGGCGGAGAGGCGGTCGAGCTGCTCTCGCAGCGCTGCACGTCGTTCCGCATCGCGAGTGCGCCACGCGACGTCTGCGATGAGCCCGTAGAGCCGGGACACGACGTCGGGATCGCCGGCGCCGTATCGTCGCGGCTGTTGCAACGCGGTCTCGAGGAGGGCTGCGAAGTCGGTGCGACACGGCACCAGCCGGGCGCGTCCGGCCGCGTCCACGAGGGACGGCGGTTCCGGGGGAAGCTCGGCCAGGTCGGCCAGCACCGCGGCCAGGTGGCTGAGGGCGTGGACGGCCGTCGTCGGGTCGTTGACGCCGGGCGACAGGGCTTTCGTCGCGATGTCCGCCAGCTGGCGTACCCCGTACCCGATGTCCTGGCGGGGCGTGCGCTCGTACGAGATCGAGACCGCGTTCCTGATGCCATCGCCGACCGGATCGGCCCCCGCCCGATCGGGGATCGCCGATGCGTCCTCGGCCGTCCACCACGAGGCCATCGGCGTGCCCGCCACGATGCTCGAGCCGACGGCCAGCCGCTCGCGGATGACGACGTCGTGCTGTTCGGCGAGGTCGACGAGGCGGGCCCGGTCGATCGACGTGACGAAGCCGGACCGGTTGGCGACGACCCGATGCTCCGGGCGATCCGCCGGTGCGGTCGGGATCGTCTCGGTGCCCTCCGGCCGGTCCTCCGCGAGGAGCTCCACGGTGCGCGACGCCTCCGAGTGCACGTCCTTGAGCATGGTGTCGACCCGGAGGATCCGCGCGAGATGGCCGAGGAACAGGATCAGCACGAGCATGCTCACGACCGTGAGCAGCACGGCGAACGTGACGGAGATCCGCGGCACGGCGAGGTTCCCGCCCGCGTCGGAGACGGTGCGCAGCACCACCAGCGCGTAGGCGAAGGTGCCGAGGAAGGCCGCGAGCGTCCAGTGGACCATCGGGTCGGAGGCGAACAGTCGCAGCAGCCGGGGCGAGGCCTGGCTGCTCGCGAGCTGCAGCGCGACCACGGTGAGGGAGAACGTGAGCGAGGTCGCAGTGATCAGCGACCCGCTGATGGTCGTGAGGACGGCGCGGGCGGCGTCGACGCCGCCGCTGAAGACCCAGGCCGCGATCGCGGACGGCAGCTCCTCGTCGACGGCGCGGTCGAGTTCCGGCAGCAGGACGCCGAGCGCGACGCCGACCAGGAGGGCCGCGGCCGGGATGGGCCAGAGGCGGGAGGCCACTGCTTCGGAGAGTGCGGAAAGCCTGCGCCGGGTCCTGTTCGATCGATCGGACATGCCACCCCCTCGTCGGCAGCCTACGCTGGGCCTCGACCGGAGGGAGTCTCCACATGCCCGACACCGCCACCTGGCCGCCCGGAGCCGTCCTCGCGATCGCGCTGCTCGCGGTCGCGGCATCCGTCTTCGTCGTCTCGGCGATCGCCTCGCTCGTGGTGCGTGCGGTCGCGCGGCGTCGCAGTTCGGCGAACATCCTGATTCGGCGGGCGCGCTGGCCGTTCCGCACGGTGCTCCTCATCGGCGGCATCGCGATCGCGATCGCCCTCGCCTTCCCGGACGAGCCGTGGCGGCCGGTCTTCGACCACGCCGTGCTCATCGCGCTCATCGGCGCCGGCGCGTGGCTCGTGGCGCAGGTGCTGCTGTTCCTCGCCGACGTGGGCGAACGCCGGTACGACGTGGGCGTCGCCGACAACCGGGTGGCCCGCAAGGTGCACACGCAGCTGCAGGTCGTCCGCCGGCTCGTGGTGGTCGTCGTCGCGCTCGTCGCGATGGGGGCGATCCTGCTCACGTTCGACGGCGTGCGCGCGGTGGGCGCGAGCCTGCTGGCCTCGGCCGGCATCGCGTCGATCGTCGCCGGTCTCGCGGCGCAGTCGGTGCTCGCGAACGTGTTCGCGGGCGTCCAGCTGGCGTTCTCCGAGGCGATCCGCGTCGATGACGTGGTGGTCGTCGAGGGGGAGTGGGGCCGCATCCGCGAGATCACGCTCACGTACGTCGTGGTGATGACCTGGGACGAGCGGACGGTCGTGCTGCCGTGCACCTACTTCACGACGAAGCCGTTCCAGAACTGGACCAAGTACGGCAGTGCGCTCATCGGCTCGGTCGAGCTCGACGTCGACTGGCGGGTGTCGACCGACGCCATGCGGGAGGAGCTCGACCGCGTGCTCGACGGCACCGACCTCTTCGACGGGCGCACGAAGGTGCTGCAGGTCACCGAGGCGACCGGCGGGCTGGTGCGCGTGCGCGTCCTGGTCAGCGCGGCCGATTCGGCCGCCCTGTGGGACCTGCGCTGCCTCGTGCGCGAGGAGCTCGTGGAGTGGGTGCGCGACCAGGACCGCGACGCGCTGCCCCGCCAGCGCGTCCTCCTCGGCGAGGCCGGCGAGGCGACGACCGACGAGGGGCGGGCGGATGCCGCGCCGCGGGCCCGACGCCCCGACGACGCCGCGCCGCGCGAGCGCGCCGGGCTCTTCTCGGGCAGCGATGAGGGCGAGCAGCGCGCGTCGGAGTTCACGGCTGCGATCCCGGTCGTCGAGCCCGGCGCCGAGGACCCCGACGGCGCCCGTCGCTGAGCAGAGGTGCGCATGCCTCAGTTGTTTTGATCCATTCAAAACAACTGCTAGGTTCGAGGCATGGCGACCGCGATGCACCGAGACGAGGCCGAGGCGCACCTGCGCGCCGCCGGGCTCAAGGTGACCGCACCGCGCCTGGCCGTGCTCGAGGCCGTCACCGGCAACGGGCACCTCGACGCCGACGCGGTGCACGCCCGCGTGGTCGACGCCCTGCCCGGCACGCCGCTGCAGTCGGTCTACAACGTGCTCGGCGCCCTGCACGGCGCCGGTCTCCTGCGCCGCATCGAGCCCGCCGGCTCTGCCGCCCTCTACGAGAGCCGCATCGGCGACAACCACCACCACGTGGTGTGCACGCGCTGCCACGCCGTCGCCGACGTCGACTGCGTCGTCGGCGAGGCGCCCTGCCTCGTGCCGTCCACCGCGGGCGGCTTCGCCATCCACACCGCGGAGGTCACCTTCTGGGGCCTCTGCGCCGACTGCCAGCGGGAGGCCACCGGCTAGTCCGGCGGCATCCGCTCGCCCCGGCGCCCCTGCGCGCCGACCGCCCGACCGGGGCGGTGCTCGTCGTGCCCGCACGTCCTGTCCCGACCCGGCCGCGGCATCCGTTCACCGAAGAGAGAAGGACGACATGTCGAACCACGCGAACCCGCCCGTCACGACCACGCAGACGGGCACGCCCGTCGCGAGCGACGCGCACTCGCTCACCGTCGGCGCCGACGGCGCCACGGTGCTGCACGACCGGTACCTCGTCGAGAAGCTCGCGCAGTTCAACCGCGAGCGCATCCCGGAGCGCATCGTCCACGCGAAGGGCGGCGGCGCGTTCGGCCGGTTCGAGGTCACCCACGACGTGTCCGCCTACACGCGCGCCGCGCTCTTCCAGCCGGGCACCGAGGTCGAGACGCTGCTGCGCTTCTCGTCCGTCGCCGGCGAGCAGGGCTCGCCCGACACCTGGCGCGACGTGCGCGGCTTCTCGCTGAAGTTCTACACGACCGAGGGCAACTACGACATCGTCGGCAACAACACCCCCGTGTTCTTCATCCGCGACGCCATCAAGTTCCCCGACTTCATCCACTCGCAGAAGCGCCTGCCGGGCTCGGGCCTGCGCGACGCCGACATGCAGTGGGACTTCTGGACCCTCTCGCCCGAGTCGGCCCACCAGGTCACCTACCTCATGGGCGACCGCGGCCTGCCGAAGTCGTGGCGCGAGATGCAGGGCTACGGCTCGCACACCTACCAGTGGATCAACGCCGCGGGCGAGAAGTTCTGGGTCAAGTACCACTTCCGCTCCCAGCAGGGCGACCTCCACCTGGACGCCCCGACCGCCGAGGCCATCGCGGGTGCCGACGCCGACTTCTACCGCCGCGACCTCTACGACGCCATCGAGCGCGGCGAGTTCCCGAAGTGGGACCTGCACGTGCAGGTCATGCCGTACGAGGACGCGAAGACCTACCGCTTCAACCCGTTCGACCTCACCAAGGTGTGGCCGCACGGCGACTACCCGCTGATCCCCGTCGGCACGCTCACGCTCGACCGCAACCCGCAGAACTTCTTCGCCGAGATCGAGCAGGCCGCGTTCTCGCCGGCGAACACGGTGCCGGGCATCGCGATCAGCCCCGACAAGATGCTCATGGCGCGCGTCTTCAGCTACCCCGACGCGCAGCGGTACCGGGTGGGCACGAACTACAACCAGTTGCCGGTGAACGCGCCGCACGCGGCATCCGTGCACAACTACTCGCAGGACGGCGCGGCGCGCTACCACTTCAACGCGCCCACCGCGCCGGTGTACGCGCCGAACTCGTTCGGCGGACCGGTCGCCGACGCCGCGATCGCGGGCGAGGGCGGCTGGGAGGCCGACGGCGAGCTCGTGCGCACGGCGTACACCCTGCGCGCCGAGGACTCGGACTTCGGCCAGGCCGGCACCCTCTACCGCGACGTGTTCTCGGCGGAGGCGAAGGCGCGCTTCCTGGAGACGCTGTCGGGCCAGGCGCACGCGATCACGATCGACGAGATCCGCGAGCGGTTCTTCCGGTACTGGACGAACGTCGACGCCGAGCTCGGCACCTCGCTGCGCGAGGCGTACGCCCGCGGCGTGAACGCCGAGGCTCCGCAGCAGCCCGACGCCGACGAGGACGCCGCGGCCTAGTCGCGGATCCCGGTTCGTCCGCTCCGCGCCGATTGTTGGACGATCGGTGCGGAGCGGACGGTCGACTCCGGACGCGCGGCTCTTGCCCCCACGCCGACCGCGTCCGTAGGCTCGGGCCCACGTCCTTGGGAAAGCCTCTTCCGGGTGGCCGTCCCGAGGACGCGTGCCGCCTTCACCGGCACGTCCGTTCCATGGGGGAGTCAACGATGACCTACGGCCCGAAGCCACCGCACCGCCACCGCCGCACCACCGCCATCGCCGCCGCCGCGGCGTTCGCCGTCGCCATCCCGTTCACCTCGGGCGGGCCGGCGCTCGCCGGGCCCAACTTCCCGTCGCCCGAGGGCAACACCAACATCTCGAGCATCGTCACCTACGACGACCTGATCACCCAGCTCGAGCGCCTCGAGAAGACCTCGCGCTTCGGCGTCGACGTGTTCACCCTCGCCGAGGTGGGCACCGCCGTCTCGACCTCCGAGCAGGGCCGCGACCTCTACGTCGCGACCGTCGGCGAGGGCGACGAGCACGTGTGGCTGCAGGGCCGCATCCACGGCAACGAGCCGTACGGCACCGAGTCGCTGCTCGCCGTGCTGAAGGAGATGGGCACCAACGGGTCGCCCGACTGGCAGCTCCTCCGCGACACGTACACGTTCCACGTGATCCCGATGTACAACCCCGACGGCTCGGAGCTGAACATCCGCCAGACCGTGCTGCAGGACGGCACGTCGAAGCGGATCGACCTCAACCGCGACTGGGGCGTGGGCAAGTTCGAGGCCGCCGAGTCCGAGGCCTTCTACGAGTACTGGACCATGGTCGACCCGGCGTTCGCCATCGACATCCACCACCAGGGCCTCAAGCGCGAGTACGGCACCGGCGACGACGTCACCCTGTCGCTCGGCATCTCGCTCGCGCCCGGCGGCCCGACGCTGCCCGGCATCGAGGGCGGCGCGTACGACGTGCTCACCCGCCAGATGCACGTGCACGTCTACGACGAGCTGCAGAAGGCCGGGTACATCAACATGGACCGGTACCAGGTCGGCGGAAGCCTCGAGATCGACATCAAGGGCGGCGTCGTGTCGGCCATGATGCTCGGCCTCGACCACGACGGGCTCAACCCCGAGGGGCACAGCAACCCGGCGATCTTCTTCGAGACCAGCGGCAACACGAGCGACGGCAGCCTCGGCCAGAAGGCGCGCGGCAAGTCGATCCGCCAGAACGTGCTGGCGCTGACCGAGCTGCTGGTCGGCATGGCCACCGGTGAGGTGCAGCAGGAGGACCCGGCGCGCTGGGACGAGATCCCGCACGCGCCCGTCACCGGCTACCAGACCGACACCGGCGTCATCCCGATCGGGTACTGAGTCCCGGTCCGACGAGGGGCGGGGTGGCCGGCGGCCACCTCGCCCCCTTCCCGTCTCCGGGAAGGGCGTCGGTCGCGGCGGGCGCCGTCGACGCGCCGCGAGGGGACGCGACACGCCGCGCGAGCCCGCAGGGCCGCGGCGTGTCGCGTCCCCTCGGAGAGCGAACGAGTCCGACGTCGCGGGCGCGGCGCGGCGGGGGAAGGCCGGAGCGGCTACGCCTCGACGAGTGAGCGGCGCACGACGCTCGCGAAGAACCCGAGCCCGTCGACGCCCGACCGCATCGCGGCCGCGGTGTCGGGGCCGAAGCCGGGCTCGACCGCGTGCTCGGGGTGCGGCATGAGGCCGACCACGTTGCCGCGCTCGTTCGTGATGCCCGCGATGTCGCGCAGCGACCCGTTGGGGTTCACGCCGACGTAGCGGAACACCACGCGACCCTCGCCCTCGAGCCGGTCGAGCGTCTCCTCCGACGCGATGAAGCCGCCCTCGCCGTTCTTCAGCGGGATGGTGATCTCCTGGCCCTTCGCGAACTCGGTGGTCCACGCGGTGTCGTCGTTTTCGACGCGCAGCACCTGGTCGCGGCAGATGAACGCGCCGTGGTCGTTGCGGATGAGTCCGCCCTCGAGCAGGTGCGCCTCGGTGAGCATCTGGAAGCCGTTGCAGATGCCGAGCACGGGCATGCCCCGGTTCGCCGCGTCGACGACCTCGGTCATGATCGGGCTGAGCGAGGCGATCGCGCCGCACCGGAGGTAGTCGCCGTAGCTGAACCCGCCGGGCAGGATGAGCGCGTCGACGCCCTCGAGGTCGTGCGAGCCGTGCCAGAGCGCGACGGGCTCGCCGCCCGCGAGGCGCACCGCGCGCTGGGCGTCGCGGTCGTCGAGCGAGCCGGGGAACGTGATGACGCCGATGCGCATGCGGGGGCCTCCGTGGGTCTCGGTCAGTGGGTCTCGCCCGCGGGCGCTTCGTACCCGTCGTGGTGAGCGGATGCCGCATCGGCGGCCTCGGCCGCGAGCTCGGCGTTCGACTGCTCGTAGTGGATGCCGACCACGTCTTCGATGACGGCGTTCGAGAGCACGTTCTCGGCCAGCGCCGCCACCTCGGCCTTGATCGCGTCGTCGATCGGTCCGTCGACGGTGAGCTCGAACCGCTTGCCCACCCGGACCCCGGTGATCGACCCGTGCCCGGTGCGGGCGAGGGCGCCGGCGACGGCCTTCCCCTGGGGGTCGAGCAGTTCGGCCTTGGGCATCACGTCGACGACGATGGTGGGCACAGCGGTGCTCCGTTCGGTGGGGACGGTGAGGGTCGCTCCGATTCTACCGGGCGCCGACCCCGCCGGTCGTCGCCGGTCGTAGACTGCGGCGATGGGGGAGGTGGGCGTGCGGCACGAGCCGCTCTCACCGGCCGACGCGTCGAACATCGTGATCGACGCGCCGGACCAGGTCAACGCGTTCCTCATGGCGGGCCTGCTGGCTCCGGGCGGCGTCGTCGCCTCCGACGGGACGGTCGACCTGGCGGTCCTGCGAACCCGATTCGCCGCGCGCCTCCCGCGGGAGGCGCGGCTGTCGCAGCGCGTCGCCCGGGAGGGTCGACGCCTGGTGTGGGTCGAGGCCGCGGTCGACCTCGACCGGCACGTCCGGCTCCTGGACGCCGTGGACGGTCCGGCGGGCTTCGAGGCCCTGTGCGCGCGCCTCATGATCACCCCGATGTCGATGGACCGGCCCCTGTGGGAGCTGCTCGTGGTGCCCGGCGCGGCGCCCTCGCGGGTCGGGCTCGTGCTGCGCATCCACCACGCGCTCGCCGACGGCATCGCCGCGGTCCGGCTGGTCGAGGTGCTGCTCGGTGCGGGTGAGGGGCCGACGGATGCCGCGGCGCCGGCCGCGTCGGCGGCGGCCCCGCGCCTGCGTCGCAGCCTGCGCGAACGGTTGCGGACGCTCGGCTCGGGGTGGGAGCGGACGACCGCCGTGTTCCGGCCGGCCCTGCCGCCGACGGTGCTGCTCGGGCGGATCGGGCCGCGACGCGGCGTCGCGTTCGTCGACGCATCGCTCGACGCGCTCGCGCGCGGCGCCGCGACCGCCGGGGGCACCGTGAACGATGCGCTCCTGGCGGCGGCGGTCGCGGCGGCGGAAGCCGAGCTGCGGGAGCGCGGCGAGCCGGTGCCGCCCGCCGTTCCCGCGAGCGTGCCGGTCGCGCTCGCCGACCGGGGTCGGTCCGGCAACGCCGTGGGCGTCATGCTCGTCCCCCTGCCGACCGGAGAACCGAACCCGTCGACGAGGGTGCGGCGGATCGCCGAGCTGACTCGGGCGCGGAAGGCGGACGCGCGGTCGCGCGGGTCCTACGAGCTCACCCGTACCCGGTTCGGCGCGGTGCTGTTCCGCCGACTGGTGCGGTACCAGCGGCTGATCGCGATGTTCGTGACGAACGTGCCGGGGCCGCGGCATCCGCTCGCCGTCGCGGGCGCCCCGCTCGAGCGGGCGTGGCCACTCGCGCCCATCCAGGGCAACGTCCGCCTGGGGGTGTCGGCGCTGTCGTACGACGGGCGACTCCACTGCGCCGTGCACTGCGACGCGGACGCCGTGTCGGCGCGGGTGTTCGGCGACGCGCTCCGGGCCGAGCTCGACCGGATCGCCGCACTCGACGGGATGCCGGGCCCTGCCGTCGGCGGGTGAGGATCAGCGCCGGAAGATCGCACGCGCGATGGCGCCGACGCCCACGAGGAGCGCGATGCCCGCCGCGACGGCCACGCCGAGCACGAGGGCGGGGTTCTCGCGGTACTTCTCCTCGAGCCAGTCCGACGCGTCCTCGAAGAGGTCCTCGGCGTCGTCGAGCGCGTCGACCGCGACCGCACGCGCCTGGCTGGCCGCATCTGAGAGCGCCGCGGCCCCGCGTTCCGCCGCGTCCGCCGCGGCGTTCCGCATGGCCTCGAGCGACGCGTCGGCTTCGCGTGCGGCCCGATCGGCCGCGGCCTTGGCCTCGTCGACGGCCGCCTCCACCCGCTCGTCGAGCTCGTCGCTCGGCTGGTTCGTCGCATCCGTCATGGACCCGTCCCTTCCATCGGAGCGTTCACGCCGACCCGGGGTCGGCGTGGTGATCCGGCCATGCTACGCGCGTCCGCCGACGCCGTGGTCCTTCGAGGCGTCGTCGGCGACGACGCCGTCCTCCGTGGTGGGCAGCTCGCGCAGCTCCGGTCCGCCGTGCGCCGCCGGGTCGTCGTGCTCCTCGGCGTCGCCGTCCGCCGCGGCCGTGTCCATCGACATCACCGGCTGCTTGGGGTCGGGCGAGGCGCTGCCCGGGCGACCGTACGACCCGGTGCTGCCGGTGGAGGTGCCGGTGCCCTCGGTGCCGTCCGTGCCGCCCATGCCGTCGGATCCGTCGACGGCCCGGCCGTCGCCGCTCATCGACGCCGTCCGAGCGCTCGCGCGATGGTGCCGAGGACGACGAGCCCCGCCACCGCCGCGCCGATCACGACGCCGGGCCGGCGCCGGTACTCCTCCTTGACCTTCTCCGACCATTCGCCCGTGACGCGCTTGGCGTCCTCGGCGAACTTGTCGAGGTCGGCGCTGTCGGCGGCCTCGCGAAGCTTCGCGGCCGCGGTGCGGGCGGCTTCGGCCGCCGCATCCGTCGCCTTGCCGATCGGCGTGCCCGACGGGGCGCCGACCGAGTCGACGGCGTCGCGGTCACCGCTGTCGACGTCCTCGCCGGGGCCGGCGGGCGCCGCGGTCGAACCCTTCGAACCCTTCGAACCCGTCGAACCCGTCGAACCCGTCGAACCCGTCGATCCCGAAGTGGTCGTCCCGGTCACCGATTCCGAGCCGATCGGCGGCGTCGGGGGCATCGTGGTCGAGTCCTCGGCTCCCGAGGCTCCGGCGTCGGTGCGTGTCGTCTTCTCGTCGCTCATGCTCGTCGCTCCTTCGGTCGAGGCGTCCGCGGATGCTGCGAAGCGCCACCGGAGCAGTCTCGTCCGTCCGGCCGGTGAGGTCGAGGCCGTTGACACGTCGGCGGACACCGCGTAACGACGCCCGTGCACCCCGTTCGGGGGTGGCGGGCGACCCGGTGGGCGAGGATCATCCGCCCTATGACCCTCACCGCGCAGGTCCTCGCCGGGCTCATGGCGCTGACCCTGATCGTGGTCGGCGCGCTCGAGACCTTCTTCTTCCGCAGCGCGGCGCTCTACCCGATCTTCCTCATCGACCGGGCGAGTACGATGCCGTCGCCCTCTGGACTCGCAACGTCGGCGTGTACAACATGCTGATGGGGATCGCGACCGTCATCGGGATCGCCCTCGTGCGGCGCGGGCAGGTGGCGGCGGGTCGGGCGCTCGTGCTCGCCTTCGGCGGCATGCACGTGGTGCTGGGACTGATGCTGCTGTTGACGGCTCCGGAACTCTGGCTTTCGGCACTGTCCGAATCCGGACTCGCGCTCGCGGTGGTGGTTGCGGTGCTCGCGGGCGACCGCCGCGCCGGCCGTGAACGCCACCGTGCCGACGCGTCCCGCGCGACCTAACCCAGCCCCGCGCGCTCGGCGAGGACCTCGCGGAGCACCTCGCGCGTGACGTCGAGGCCGCGATGCACCTCCTCGAAGCTCGTCGAGAGCGGCGCGAGCCCGATGCGCAGCCCGCCGACGTCGCGATAGTCGGGGATCACGTCGCGCTGCCAGAGTCGCGCCGTGACCTCGCGCATCGCCTCGTGCTGCAGGATCACGTGGCCGCCGCGCTCCTCGGGGTCGCGCGGCGAGCCGACCGTGACGCCGAGCGGCGCCAGCCACTCGTCGGCGAGGTCGATCGCGAACTCGGTGAGCGCGACCGACTTGGCCCGGATGGCGGGCATGCCCGCGTCCTCGATCATGCTGAGCGTCTCGCGCATCGCGATCATCGCCGAGATCGGCGAGGTGCCGCTGACGAAGCGACGGATGCCGCTCGCGGGCACGTACTCCGGCCCCATGGCGAACAGGTCGGCCGTGCCGAACCAGCCCTGGATCGGCTGCCGCAGCAGGCGGTGCAGGTCGTCGCGCACGTAGGCGAACGCGGGCGAGCCGGGTCCGCCGTTGAGGTACTTGTACGTGCAGCCGACCGCGAGGTCGAAGTCCCAGAGGTCCGCGTGCACCGGCACCGATCCGGCCGAGTGGCAGAGGTCCCACAGGACGAGCGCGCCGCTGTCGTGCGCGATGCGGGTGAGCTCCGGGGCGTCGGCGAGGTACGCCGAGCGGTACGAGACGTGGTTGAGCACCACGAGGGCGGTCTTCGGGCCGACGGCCTCGGCGAGCTGCTCGGAGGTCACGCCGCGCGTGAGGTCGACGTCGATCCAGCGGAGGCGGCATCCGGTCTCGTTCGCGATGCCCTCGAGCACGTACCGATCGGTGGGGAAGTTGTCGCGATCGACGACGATCTCGCGACGCTCGGGGTCGCGCGCGAGCTGCGCGTCGACGGCGGCCCGCGCGAGCTTGTAGATGAGCACCGTCGTCGAGTCGCCGATCACCGTCTGGCCCGCCTTGGCCTGGATGACCGCACGGCCGATCTGGTCGCCGATCTCGTACGGCAGGTTCAGCCAGGACTCGTCCCAGCCGCGGATGAGGCGCCCGCCCCACTCCTCGCGCATGAACGCGGCGACGCGGTCGATCGCCGACGCCGGCGGCCGGCCGAGCGAGTTGCCGTCGAAGTAGACGAGGTCGGTGTCGGCGCCGACGAAGCGCTTGCGGTGGTGCGCGAGGCCGTCGGAACGGTCCATGCGTCGGGCGTAGGCGAGCCGGGGGTCCATGTCAGCGGGGCTCCAGTTCCTCGGTGGGGACGATCCGGGCGGTGGCGAGCCACGCGGCGAACGGCTCGGGCTCGGCGAGGTCGGCGCCCGCGGGCGCCGGGTCGGGCACGAACGTGGCCACGCCCGCATCGGTCCAGTCGGCGGTGCGCTCGGGCCACGGGTCGGCGAGCGCGGCGATGACGGCGGATGGCGCGAGCCCGGCACGCACGAGCGCGGCGACCTCGTCGGCGTTCACGCCGGGGGAGAGATCGCCGTTCCCGAGGTCGGTGCCGTAGAGCACGCGGCCGCCGGCGGCGTGGAAGCGGCGCAGGTTGTCGATGGCGACCTCGGCCGCCGCCGCGTCGTCGCGCACGTGGATCGCGAGGGTCGAGATCCACGCCTGCCCGCCGGCGACCGCGGCGGCGACGAGGGCGTCGTCGAGCCGTTCCGTGAACGGCGTGTGCACGAGCACGTCGACGCCCGCCTCGATGGCGAGCGCGGCCATGCCCGCACCCTCGGCGTGGGCCGCGACGGGCAGCCCGCGGCTCCGGGCCGCCGCGAGGACGGCGTCGAGGGTCGGACGGTCGAAGACCGCCCCGGCGGACGCGTTCAGCGCCACTTTGACGACGGAGGCCCCGAACCGGTGCTGCTCGTCGACCGCGGCCTCGATCGGCCCGGCGAGCGCCCGGTGCTCGAGCGCCGCATCGCCCGCGCCCTCGGCCGCGCCGACGAGCCGGAGCTCGCGGACGCTGCCCTCGGGGGCCCACGACCGGCCGGCCGGGTAGCCGCCCGGCGCCGTGAGGAACGCCCCCGCGTACCTGACGTGCGGCAGGCCCTCGGTGCGCGCGATCGTCGCGATCGCACCCGGGTCGGCGCCGAGATCGACGGCCGCGGCGACGCCGCGCGCGACCGCGGCATCCGGATCGGTCAGCTGCAGGTGCACGTGGTGGTCGACGAGCGGCGGCAGCATCGTGCCGGTCTCTCCCGGGTGGTCGCCGTTCAGCGAGCGGCGCACGCGTCGCGCAAGCGGTCCGAGGGCGTCCGAGGTGCCGGCGGCATCCGTCATCGCGGTCACCCCGGGATCTCGGTGCGGACGGCGAACAGCTCGGGGAAGAACGTGAGCTCGAGCGCTCGCCGCAGGAACGGCGCGCCGCTGGAGCCGCCGGTGCCGGTCTTCGAGCCGATGATGCGCTCGACGGTCTTGAGGTGCCGGAACCGCCAGAGCTGGAAGTTGTCCTCGAGGTCGACGAGCTCCTCGCACGTCTCGTACGCCGACCAGTGGCGGTCGGGATCGGCGTAGATTGCGGCGAACACGGGCACGAGCTCGGGCCGGAAGGTCCAGGCTTCGGTGACGTCCCGCTCGAGCACCTCGGCGGGGATGTCGTATCCGGCGCGCGCGAGCAGCCGCAGGAACTCGTCGTAGATGCTCGGCGACTCGAGGGCGTGGCGCAGGATGGCGGTCGCCGAGGCATCCGCGTCGAAGACCTGCATCATCCGGGCGTTCTTGTTGCCGAGCACGAACTCGACGGTGCGGTACTGGTAGGACTGGAACCCGCTCGCGTTGCCGAGCACGCCGCGGAACTGCGCGTACTCGGTGGGCGTGAGCGTGGCGAGCACCGACCACTGCTCGGTGAGGGTCTTCTGGATGTGCTTGACGCGTGCGATGCACTTCAGCGCGGGGGCGAGCTCGTCGGCGCGCATGAGGTCGCGTGCGGTCTCGAGCTCGTGCAGCACGAGCTTCAGCCAGAGCTCGGTGGTCTGGTGCTGGATGATGAACAGCAGCTCGTCGTGGTGCTCGGGCCGCGAGATGGGGCGCTGGGCCGAGAGCAGCGTGTCGAGGTCGAGGTAGCCGCCGTAGCTCATCCGGTCGCTGAAGTCGGTGACGACGGATGCCTCGATCCGCCGCGTGTTCGCCTCGACCCCGTCGTCGGCGAGCTGCTCGTCGTGTGCTGCCACCCGGCCAGCCTAGCCAGCGGGCCGGTCGCGCCGTCAGGGCCGTCGGGACGCTCGGGTCCGGGACTCCGGACGGGTCGGAGGGCGCGGGTAGGGTCGGCGCCATGGAGGAGACCTACCGGTTCACGAGCGAGCTCTACCGGTGGAGCGAGCGGGCGTCCGACACCTGGTACTTCGTGGACGTGCCCGAGGAGGAGTCCGACGAGATCCGCGACCGACCCCGGATGCCGCGCGGGTTCGGTTCGATCCGCGTGGAGGCGACGATCGGCGGCACGACGTGGCGCACCTCGATCTTCCCCGGCCGCGAGCGGTACGCGCTCCCCGTGAAGCGCGCCGTGCGCGAGGCCGAGGGGGTCGAGCCGGGCGAGCCGGTGGAGGTCGTCATCCGCACGCTCGACTGATCCCGTTCGGGACGACGCGGCGGATGTTCCCCCGGGCAGTGGGCTGCCCGCCATCCGCCGCGTCGCGGTTCGCCACGTGGGCGAGCGTCCCCCGGTTCGGGTACCAAGCGGAGGATGCTGTCCGAATACTACCTGCCGGCATCGGGGGAGCCAAGCCCCACGGCGCGGGCACAAGGGCCCGAAGGACTCGCAGGCGACGGGCGTAGATTGTGGTCGTGGAATCCCCCGTGACGATGCGCAGGGATGCGCGACGCAATCGCGAGCGCCTCATCGTCGAGGCGAAGCGACTCTTCGCCGAGCGCGGCGTCGACGCCCCGCTCGACGAACTCGCCAACCGGGCCGAGGTGGGCGCCGGCACGCTGTACCGGCACTTCCCGTCGAGGGACGCGCTCATCCGCGCGTTGTACGACGACGGCGTCGCCGAGCTCCACGCGTACGGTCCCCGGATCCTCGAGGCGCCGACGGGCTGGCAGGCCGTCGAGCGCTGGCTCGAACTCCTCTCGGGCTGGCTCGCCGAGCGCCCGTACATCCCCGGCATCATGCGCCGCATGGCCGAGATCGAGCCCGACCACCGTCCGGGCATGGAGTTCCAGGCGCTCATGGACGGCATCGTCGAGCGGGCCAAGGCTGAGGGGTCGCTCCGGCCCGACGTGACCGCGGTCGACCTCAGCATCCTCGTCGACATGCTCGGCTCGCTCGGACAGTACGGCGGTGCGTACCTCCCGTACTGGCGCCGTCAGCTCACGGTCGTGATCGACGGCCTGCGGGCCCGGCCGGATGCCACGCCCCTGCCCGGGGTCGCGCTCGAATTCGATGCGTTCCACGACATGTCGCACCGGAAGCGCCCGGCCGACTAGCGGGGCGCCCGAGCCGCGCGAGCCGCGCTCAGAGCGCCTGCGTCAAGCGCTCCACGAGCGCGCGATACCGCGCCGCCGTCTGCTCGACGACCTCGGCCGGCAGGACGGGCGGTTCCTCGGTCTCGTCCTGGTTCCAGTTCGCGGCGAGCCAGTCGCGCACGATCTGCTTGTCGAAGCTCGCCATCCGCACCTCGGGCGTCGGGCCGGTCAGGTACGCCTCGAGGTCCCAGTAACGGCTGGAGTCGCTCGTGAGCACCTCATCGGCCAGGGTCACGATGCCGAGTTCGCGGTCGGCCCCGAACTCGAACTTCGTGTCGGCGAGGATCAGCCCGCGCTCCTCGGCGACCTCCGAGGCGTGCGCGAACACCGACAGCGAGAGCGCACGCAGCTGCTCGGCGACGGTCTCGCCGACGAGCTCGACGGTGCGCTCGTACGTGATGTTCTCGTCGTGCTGGCCCAAGGGGGCCTTCCACGCCGGGGTGTAGATCGGCTCCGGCAGCCGGTCGCCGTCGGCGAGGCCCTCCGGCAGGCGGATGCCGGCGATTCCACCGGTCTCGACGTACTCCTTGTACCCGCTGCCGGTGAGGTACCCGCGCACGACGCACTCGATCGGGAACATGTCGAGCGCGCGGCAGAGCATCGCACGGTCGGCCACCTCGGCCGGCACGGCCGGAAGGTCGCGGTACCGGTCGTCCTCGGCGTAGGCGAGGTGGTTCGGCACCTCGGGCAGGCGGTCGAACCACCAGCGCGTGAGCGAGGTGAGCAGCGCTCCCTTGCCGGGGATCGCGGGTTCCAGCACGTGGTCGAACGCGCTCACGCGATCGCTCGCGACCACGAGCACCACGGGCGAGAGCGACATCGGGTCGCCCGTCCAGGTGTCGTCGTCGGTCATGAGCACGGTGGGCACGTACAGGTCGCGCACCTTGCCCGAGTAGACGTGCGTCCAGCCGTCGAGTCCGTTCGCGTCGGTCATGGCCGTCTCCTCCTCGTCACGGATGCCGCAGCCCGGCGGGTGCGGCGAACCTCGTCAGTCCGCGACGCGCGCGGCGATGTCGGTGCGGTACTGGCCGCCTTCGAGACGCAGGTGGCCGATCGCCTCGTACGCGCGGCGGCGCGCCTCGGCGAATCCGTCGCCGACGGCGACGACGTTGAGCACGCGCCCGCCCGTGGCGATGAGGTGCGGCTCGGTGTCGTCGGCGGTCGAACCGACGGCGGTCGCGGCGTGGGCGACGTGCACCCCGGGCACGGATGCCGCATCCAGGAGCCCGTCGATCCGTCGGCCGGTCTCGGGCGACTCGGGGTACCCCTCGCTCGCGAGCACGACGGTGACCGCGGCATCCGGACGGAACTCTGGGCGCGGCTGCTCGGCGAGCCGGCCGGTCGCGGCCGCGTAGAGCAGGCCCGACAGCGGCGTCGCGAGGCGCGGGAGCACCACCTGGGTCTCGGGGTCGCCGAAGCGCGCGTTGAACTCGATGACGCGGATGCCGCGGCTCGTGATGATCAGCCCGGCGTAGAGCAGCCCGATGAACGGCGTCTGCTCCTCGTCGAGGCGGCGGATCGTGGGCAGGGCGATGGTCTCGATGACCTCGTCGACGAAGGCCTGTTCGCTGCCGAAGCGCTCGTCGAGCCAGGGCAGCGGCGAGTAGGCGCCCATGCCGCCCGTGTTGGGGCCCTCGTCGCCGTCGCGGAGGCGCTTGTAGTCCTGGGCGGGCGAGAGGGGCAGCACGTTCGAGCCGTCGGAGAGCAGGAACAGCGAGACCTCGGGGCCGTCGAGGAACTCCTCGACGAGCACCGGCCCCTGCTGCAGGTAGTGCGCGGCGTGGGCGATCGCGGCCTCGCGATCCTCGGTGACGAGGACGCCCTTGCCGGCGGCGAGGCCGTCGGCCTTCACGACGTACGGCGAGCCGACCTCGTCGAGTGCGGCGATCACCTTGGGCAGGGAGTCGACGAGCTCGGCGCGACCGGTCGGCACGCCGGCTGCCTCCATGATGCGCTTGGCGAAGGTCTTCGATCCCTCGAGCTGCGCCGCCGCCTTGGCCGGGCCGAAGGTCGCGATGCCGCGCGTGCGCAGGGCGTCGGCGACGCCGGCGACGAGCGGCGCCTCGGGGCCGATGACGACCAGTTCGATGTCGTTGTCCATCGCGTAGTCGGCCACGACGACCGGGTCGGTCGGGTCGAGCGCGATGGTCTCGACGCTGCCGCGCGCCGACGACGTGGCGGATGCCGCGATGCCCGCGTTGCCGGGCGCGGCCACGATCTCGTGCCCCGCCTCCTCGTCGAGCAGGGCGAGGATGATGGCGTGCTCGCGCGCGCCCGAACCGAGGACGAGGATTCTCACCCCGTCAGGCTACCGGAGCGCCCTCCCGGCGACACGGGCCGTGACATCTGGGGGAGGATGGGCGCATGGCACGCGCGCGGATCGGGGACGACATCGGGAGGGCCGCCGTCGCGGTCGTCGTGCAGGTCGGCGGAGACGGGCTCGCGTCGGGAGAGGCGCCGTCGGTCGACCGCACCACGCTCGCGCTCGCGGTGCGCTACACCCTGCAGTTGCTCGCCGAGCAGGCGCCGGGCGGGTCGGTCGAGGTCCGCGTGCCGCCGTACGGCGCCGTGCAGTGCGTCGAGGGTCCGCGGCACACCCGCGGCACCCCGCCGAACGTCGTCGAGACGGATGCCGCGACCTGGCTCGCCCTCGCGACCGGCCGGCTCGACTGGGAGGGCGCCCGGTCGAGCGGGCGGGTGCACGCCTCCGGGCAACGCGCCGACCTCACCGGCACGGTGCCGGTGATCGACGCCGAGCGGCTCCGCTGACGGCACCCATCCCGCGCTGAGGCGGGTGGGGGAGAATGGCACGGTGACCGATGCGCCGAACCGCCCCGAGCCGACCGACCCCGAGCCGAGCACGCCGGGCGAGCCGACGCGACCGGCGGCGCCGGAGGCATCCGTCGACCGGGTCGTCGCGCCCGAGGCCGACCACCCGCGCGTGGAGCGCATGGAGGTCGAGCCCGAGCCGGGCGAGCACCTCGAGACCGACGTGACGAGCGACGCGGTGACGGTGCGGCGGGCGCCGCGATATCCCGCGTTCATCCTCGCCGGGGTCGCCCTCGGCGTGCTGGTCGCGCTCGTGCTCACGTTCGCGTTCCCCGAGAACGCCGAGTTCGATCGTGGGCAGGTGTTCGGCTTCCTGCTGCTGTGGGCGGGCGCGATCGGCGCCGCGGTCGGCGGTATCGTCGCCCTCCTCGTCGATCGGATGCTCGCGCGTCGGGGCCGATCTGCCGTGGCCGAGCACCAGGACACGCACTACGTCGACGACGACCGCGCGTCCTGAGCCGGCGGGGCCGGTGACGGTCCCGTCCCGCGGGTCCCGAGCAGCATCCGCTCGAACTCGTCCACGCTGCCGCCCGCGAGCTGGAGGTCGGCGCGACGGAGCACCGCGCGCCAGCCTCCCGCCCGATCGCGCGCGAGCACCACGGGCAGCCCGGTCTCCGCGATGACCGCCTGCGCGGCGGCATCCGTCACCTCGTTGCGGTGGGCGAGCGCGAACGGCGCACCGAGCCGGGCGACCATCGCGTCCCACGCCGGCTTGCGCCGCCAGGTGTGGGTGATGTCGCACAGGGCGCACTCCGCGCGACCCAGCAGGTGGCCGATGACATAGCTCACCTCGCCGACCACGCCGCCGTCGGCGTCGTACACGCCGAGGTAGCCGACCGTCGGTGCAGCGGATGCCGCGGCATCCGTCGTCTCGCCCATGACCGCATCGTGCCAGCGCACGCTGGAGAAGCGCCGTGGCCCGGCTGGAAGGACGCCCGGGCTGGGCGTCAGCTGAGCTGGGTGCGCTCGACCCAGTCGAGGTACTCGGGGGTGACCGTGCCCGTCACGTACTCGCCCGTGAAGCACGACAGGTCGAGCTCGCCGATGCCGGTGCCCTCGGTGATCGCCGCCTGGAGGTCGGCGACCTCCTGGTAGATCATGTTGTCGGCGTTCAGCTCGCGCGCGATCTCGGGGATCCGGCGGCCGTGGGCGATGAGCTCGGCGCGGCTCGGCATGTTGATGCCGTAGACGTGCGGGTAGCGGACGGGCGGCGCCGCCGATGTGAAGGTCACCTTGTTGGCGCCCGCCGCGCGGGCCATCTCGACGATCTCCTTCGACGTGGTGCCGCGCACGATCGAGTCGTCGACGATGAGCACGTTCTTGCCGCGGAACTCGGTGCCCATGGCGTTGAGCTTCTGCCGGACCGAGCGCTTGCGCTGCGCCTGCCCCGGCATGATGAAGGTGCGGCCGACGTAGCGGTTCTTGTAGAAGCCCTCGCGGTACTCGATGCCGAGCTTCTGCGCGACCTGCATCGCGGCGGGGCGCGACGAGTCGGGGATCGGCATGACCACGTCGATGTCGCCCTGGTCCATGTGGGTCTCGATGGTGGTCGCGAGCCGGTCGCCCATCCGCAGGCGCGCCTCGTACACCGAGATGCCGTTCATGACGGAGTCGGGTCGGGCGAGGTAGACGTACTCGAACGAGCACGGCACGAGGCGGGGATCCGTCGCGCACTGGCGCGAGATCATCTCGCCGTCGAGGGTGATGAAGATCGCCTCGCCGGGCTCGACGTCGCGCACGACCTGGTAGTCGCCGTTCTCGAGCACGAGCGACTCGGATGCCACGATCCACTCGTCCTTGCCGGCCTCGGTGGTGCGCTTGCCGAGGATCAGCGGCCGGATGCCGAACGGGTCGCGGAAGGCGAGCAGCCCGTAGCCGGCGATCATCGCGATGACGGCGTAGGAGCCCTCGACGCGCTCGTGGACGAGCTCGACGGCGCGGAAGACCTGGTCGGGGTCGAGCTCGAGGCCCGTGATCTGGCCCTGCAGCTCGGTGGCGAGCACGTTGAGGAGCATCTCGGTGTCGCTCGTGGAGTTCACGTGGCGCCGGTCGATGCGGAACAGGTCGACCGACAGCTCGCGCGTGTTCGTCAGGTTGCCGTTGTGCACGAGGATGATGCCATACGGCGCGTTCACGTAGAACGGCTGCGCCTCCTCCTCTCGCTCGGCCGCACCCTTGGTCGTGTAGCGCACGTGCCCGAGGCCCATCGTGCCGAGCAGCGACCGCATGTCGCGCGTGCGGAACGCCTCGCGCACCTGGCCGCGTGCCTTGTGCATGTGGAACACGGAGCCGTCGGCCGTGGCGATGCCCGTCGAGTCCTGGCCGCGGTGCTGCAGGAGCAGCAGGCTGTCGTAGATCTGCTGGTTGACGGGCTCGGTGGAGACGATGCCGACGATGCCGCACATGCGCGCGATGGCTCCTCGTAGGGGTGGGTGGGAGTCCGAGCTGGACGCTCAATCCTCCCACACGCGCGCGTGTGAGCCGGCAGGGCGGATGTCGGTGCTCACCTGAGCATCGGCCTGCGCCAGGATCCGCCGAACACGGCGGCGGCGCAAACGGTGAAGGCTACTGCACGGAAGCGTTCTTGTGCCGACCTTTTCGGGATAGCGGTATCACGCTGTCGGAATCCGCGAAATCGTGACCCCCTTCTACCCCCGAACGGGGGGTGCATGTCAGGCTCACCGCACCGAACACGCCCGGGCCGGAACCCTACCTCCGGCTCGGAACGCCTACAGAAAGGGCAACCGATGAAACGCTCCTTCCGTGCCGGCCTCGCCGGCGTGGCGCTCGTCGCCTGCAGCCTGCTGGCTGCGCCGCTCGCCGCGAACGCCGCACCGCCGGAGGTGCCGCCGGGTGTCGACCGCCGGGCCGTCCCGGCCGCCGAGCAGGCTGCCGCCGCCGAGTACTGGACGCCCGAGCGCATGCGCTCGGCGATCCCCGCCGACGTGCTCCTCCAGGGCAAGCGGGCGACGACGCCCGCACCCGAGGTCGCCGCCGGCGCGCCCGTCACCTACGGCAAGCCCGTCAAGGGAGACGCGCCGCAGCCGAAGGCCACGAACGAGAACCCGGTGCGCAACATCGGCAAGGTCTTCTTCACCCTGAACGGAGCGAACTACGTCTGCTCGGGCAACTCGGTGAGCGCGCCGAACGCCAGCCTCGTCTCGACCGCGGCCCACTGCGTCCACTCCGGACCGGGCGCCTACGCCACCAACTGGGTCTTCGTCCCCGCCTACCAGAACGGCAGCGCCCCGTACGGTCGCTGGACCGCGACGGCGCTCGTCGCTCCGTCGCAGTGGACGCAGAGCGGCGACATGAGCTACGACGTCGCCTTCGCGAAGGTCGCCCCGCTGTCGGGTCGCACCCTCGCCGCGACCGTCGGCTCCACGGCGATTGCCTTCAACCAGGCGCGAGGCCTCTGGTACAAGGCCTACGGCTACCCGGCCGCGTCGCCGTTCAACGGCCAGACGCTCAAGGGCTGCTCGGGCACCGCGACGCAGGACCCGTACCGCCAGACCATGTCGCAGGGCATCCCGTGCGACATGACGGGCGGCTCGTCCGGCGGACCGTGGTTCCTGTCGTCGGGCGCGCAGAACTCGGTGAACAGCTTCGGCTACAACGCCATCCGGAACGTCATGTTCGGGCCGTACTACGGCACGGTGGCGCAGAGCACCTACTCGGCCATCGCGTCCTACTGACGCGATCAGCGGGGCGCCTCGGGACGGGCGCCCCGCTCCCTCCGGGTGCCGAACGCGGCCCGGCACGCCCCGCACCGACCTCCGACGAAAGGACCATCCGTCCATGAAGCTCACCTCCTTCCGCGCCGCCCTCACCGGCGCGGCACTCGTCGCGTGCGGCCTGCTGGCCGTGCCGACCGCGGCCTCGGCCGCACCGCGGACGCCACCGCCCGGGATCGACCAGCGCGCCGTCCCGGCCGCCGAGACGGCCGCGGCATCCTCGTACTGGACCGCGGAGCGCATGCGCGCGGCGATCCCCGCCGACGTCCTGCTCGCAGGGAAGACGGCGTCGACGCCCGCGAGCAAGGTCGCCGCGGGCGCCCCGACGACCTACGGCGCGTCGGCGACCGCGATGGCCGCGGCCGAGGCGCCGGTGTCGAACATCGGCAAGGTGTTCTTCACGCTGAGCGGGAAGAACTACGTCTGCTCGGGCAACTCCGTGAGCGCCGCCAACGCGAGCCTCGTCGCCACCGCCGCGCACTGCGTGCACGGCGGCAAGGGCAAGTACGCGACGAACTGGGTGTTCGTGCCGGCGTACGAGAACGGCAGCGCACCGTACGGCCGCTGGACCGCGACGACGCTCACCGCCCCGACCCAGTGGACGCGCGGCGGCGACATCACCTACGACGTCGCCTTCGCCAAGGTTGCCCCGCTCAACGGCCGCACCCTCTCGGCGACCGTCGGCGCGACGCCCATCGCGTTCAACCAGGCGCGCGGTCTCGCCTACGACGCGTTCGGCTACCCCGCCGCCGCACCGTTCGACGGGCAGACCCTCCAGTCCTGCGCGGGCACCGCGAGCCCCGACCCGTACGGCCAGACGCAGTCGCAGGGGATCCCGTGCGACATGACCGGCGGCTCGTCGGGCGGACCGTGGTTCCTGTCGTCGGGCGCGCAGAACTCGGTGAACAGCTTCGGCTACAACAACATCCCCGACGTGATGTTCGGGCCGTACTACGGCTCGGTCGCGCAGAGCACCTACGCGACTGCCGCCGCGGGCTGACCCACCGAACCGGAGCGCCTCGCACACTCGTCGGTGCGGGGCGCTCCGTCGTGCGCCCGGGAGCGGAGGCCCGGTTACCGCGCGTGCAGTTCCACGAACGTCCGCAGCATCCGACTCGGCTCGGACACCTCGGCGCGACGGGCCGACGCGAGCGTGAGCTCGAGCTCGTCGGCGGCGAAGTAGCCGTGGTCGGCGTAGGCGTGGATGCGCACGATGATGCCGTCGAGGTCGAGCTCCGGGTGGAACTGCGTCGCATAGACGTTCCGGCCCACGCGGAACACCTGCACCGGACACCCCGGCGACGAACCGAGCAGGGTCGCCGCGCCCGGCAGCGTGCGGATCGCCTCCTTGTGCCCCACGAACGCATTGAAGGTGCGGGGCATCCCCGCGAGCAGCGGGTCGGCCCCGCCGGCCTCGGTCAACGTCACCGGCACGACGCCGATGCGCTCGCCGTAGGTGCGGTCGATGGTCGCGCCGATGTGCGCGCCGACCGTGCCGACGCCGTAGCAGGCGCCGAGGAACGGGAAGTCGCGCGCGATGACCCGGTCGAGCAGGCTCGCGAACTCGGCCTCGACCCGGTGCTGCACCGCCGACTTCCGCTCGGGCGGGTCGGACGCGTTGAACGGGCCGCCGCCGACGAAGATGCCCGAGAGCTCGTCGAGGTCGAGGGGCGGCATCCGCTCGGCCTCGAGCCGCACCCGGAGCAGGTCGCGCTCGTCGAGCCCGGTGGCGCGCAGGAAGAGCGCGTACTCCTGGTCGGCGGGCACGTCCTCGGCCCGCGTGGCGAGGAGGACGAACGGCTTCACGGCCCCACGATACGCGCGAGGCGGGGTCCGCGTCAGTACTGCGAGGGCGTCGCGAGCACCGCCATCGTGCAGCGCGACACGCACACCAGGCGCCCCTGCTCGTCGGTGATGCGGATGTCCCACACCTGGGTGGTGCGCCCGCGCGTGATCGGACGGGCCTCGCCGTACACCCAGCCCTCGGTGACGGGACGCACGTGGTTGGCGTTGATCTCCATGCCGACGCAGTAGAACTGCGCGGGGTCCACCGTGAAGGAGGCGCCCCAGCTCGCGAGCGTCTCGGCGAGCGCGACGGACGCGCCGCCGTGCAGCACGCCGGCGGGCTGGCGGGTGCGGTGGTCGACGGGCATGCGGCCCTTCAGCGAGTCCTCGGTCAGCTCGGTCATCTCGATGCCGAGGGTGCGGATCATGGCGTGCTCGCCGCGCGAGTTCGCCCACTCCAGCGAGGGCTCGCCGAACCAGATGCTCATGCGCTCGAGTCTGCCACGGGCGCCGAGTTCGGCGGCGGGGTCTCGGTACGGGCGCTTCGCGTCCTACTCGACCACCGGGGGCGTCAGGCGAGTTCGGCGATGATCGGGTGGATCGCGTCGTCGAAGGCCGCGGCATCCGCTCGCAGCTGGTCGGTGACGGCGACCGTCTTGCGGCCGATCCACCAGACCCCGGATGCCGCGAGCGGGAGCACCTCGACGTTGAGCTCGAACGAGTGCGCGCGGCGCCCCACCTCGCGCTCGTGCTCGGCGATCGTGCCCGCATAGGCCCGGTACGTGTCGCCGGAGCGGGCGGCGGACGCGGTCCGGTAGCGCTCGTGCGCCCAGTCGGCCCAGGCGAGCGCGGCCTCCGCGTGCGGCCGGATCGAAGCGGCGAGCGCCTCGGCGCCCGAGACGGGGAGGGCGATCGCGGTGCCGTACTCGTCGATGAGCTCGAGCGGCACCGGCGAGGGGTGGTCCTCGGGCTCGACGGTCATGGCCCACCATTCGCGCCACTGCTTCTCGAGGGCGTCGTGCGCGTCGACGTCGCGCGGCGCGGGGTCGGAGCCGATGCGGCCCACGTCGCGCAGGCGCGGCAGCTCGGCGGGTGAGGCGATGCCGAGCACTTCGCGCAGGTAGAGGGCGAGCAGCACCCCGGTGCTCGCGTTCTCGCGAATCACCCACGACGGCGTGGACCCCGCGTGCATGTCCCGATTCTACCGCCGGCCCCCGTCACCGGGCCCGGCGGCGCGCAGCCGCACGGGTAGCCTTGTCGCGTGAGCGCCAACTCGTCCTATGCCGCTGCCGGAGTCGACACCGCCGCCGGCGACCTCGCCGTCGAACTGATGAAGGAGGCGGTGGCGAAGACCCACGGGCCGAACGTGCTCGGCGGCGTGGGCGGGTTCGCGGGCCTGTACGACCTGTCGTTCGCGAAGGACTACCGCCGGCCGCTGCTCGCGACCTCGACCGACGGCGTCGGCACGAAGATCGCGATCGCGCAGGCGCTCGACCGCCACGACACCATCGGGCAGGACCTGGTGGGCATGGTCGTCGACGACATCGTCGTGGTCGGCGCGACGCCGCTGTTCATGACCGACTACATCGCCTGCGGCAAGGTCGTGCCCGACCGGATCGCGTCGATCGTCACGGGCATCGCCCGCGCGTGCGCCGAGACCGGCACGGCCCTCGTCGGCGGCGAGACCGCCGAGCACCCGGGACTCATGGGCATCGACGACTACGACGTCGCAGGTGCGGCGGTCGGCGTGGTCGAGGCCGACCGCGCCCTCGGCGCCGAGCGCGTGGTCGACGGCGACGCGGTCATCGCGATCGAGTCGAGCGGCCTGCACTCGAACGGCTTCTCGCTGGTCCGCAGCATCCTCCGTCAGGCCGAGATCGGCTACGCGGATCGGTCCGATGACCTCGGCACGACCTGGGGCGAGGCGCTCCTCGAGCCCACCCGCCTCTACTCGGGGCCGCTCGTGAAGCTGCTCGCGCACGAGACGCTCGGGACGGCCGTGCACTCGCTCTCGCACGTGACGGGCGGCGGCATCGCGGCGAACCTCGCGCGCGTGCTCCCGCGCGGCTCATGGGTGGAGGTCGACCGCTCGACGTGGTCGCCCCAGCCGGTCTTCCGCGTGCTCAACGACCTCGCGGGCGCCACGCTCGAGTCCACCGAGGGCACCTGGAACCTCGGCATCGGCTTCTTCGCGGTGGTCGCGGCCGACGCCGCGGCATCCGTCATCGCCGAGCTCGACGCGCTGGGGCTGCCGTCGTGGCAGGTCGGGACCGTCGGGTTCGGCGACCGGCCGGGGGCCGCGGAGGGCGGGCCCGACGACTGGGAGCAGGGCGCCAAGGGCGTCGACGGGGGCGCCGTGCGCCTCGTCGGGACCTACGCGAGCTGACCGTGCGCGCCGCGGTCTCGATCGGCCTCGCCGGCACCACCGACCACGACCTCCTGCGGGCGCTCGCCCCGCGGCTCGAGCGGCTCGGGTTCGACGGCGTCTGGCTGAACGACGTGCCCGGCGGCGACTCGCTCGCGGGGCTGCGGGCCGTCGCCGAGGTGACCGACCGACTGCGCCTCGCGACCGGCGTGATCCCGCTCGACCGCCGGCCCGCGGCGAGCCTCGACCTCGGCGGCCTGCCCGTCGAGCGCACGACCATCGGCATCGGCTCGGGCGGCTCGCGGCATCCGCTCGGCGTGGTGGCCGACGGCATCGCCGAGCTCCGGGGCCGAACGGATGCCGCGATCGCGGTCGGCGCGCTCGGCCCCCGCATGCGACGGCTCGCCGCACGGCAGGCCGATGCGGTCGTCCTGAACTGGCTCACCCCGGCCGCCGCCGAGCAGGCGATGGCCGAGCTGCGACGCGATGCCGGGGATCGAGCCGACCGGGTGCGGGGCGTGCTGTACGTTCGCACGATCGCCGACGCGGCCGCCCGGGCGGCCCTCCGGCGCGAGGCCGATCGGTACGGTTCGTTCCCCTCGTACGCGGCGAACTTCGCGCGCCTCGGCGTGCAGCCCATGGACGCGACCATCGATCGCGGGGAGCGCCTGGCCGCGTACGACGTCGTCGACGAGGTTGTCCTGCGCGCGATCACCGCCGACGGGACGCTCGACGAGCTCGAGCGCTTCGCCGACGAGGCGGCGCGCTGGCGGAGTTCGCTCGCCTGACCCGGTCCGGCGCCGGCGGGTGCCCCGCTGCGGGACCATCGGCCGTGTCCGCCTCGCGCCGGCCGCCGCTACCGTGGCCGCATGAGCCTCCGGTCCGAGACCCCGGCCCCCGCGGTCGCCGAGCGCGCGGGCACGCCGGTGCGCCTCGGCCGCTGGACGGCCCTCGTGGTCGCGGGCGAGGGCGTCGGCTTCCTCATCCCGGTGACCGGCTTCTGGATCGCCTCGGCGCTGGGCCTCGACGGCTGGGCCGCGTGGGGGCTGCTCGTGGTCGCAGGCGCGGGCGAGGGCGCGCTGCTCGGGCTCGGACAGTCGCTGGCGCTGCGGGGCACGCGCGCCGCGGTGCGGGTGGGGCGATGGGTGGCGGCGACGGCGGTCGCGGCATCCGTCGCCTGGTCGATCGGGATGCTGCCGCCCACCCTCGCCGACCTCGGCTCGCCGCTCGACTTCACCGCGCCCGCCACGTGGGTCGCGGTCGGCGCGGGCGGGCTGGTGCTGCTCGCGACGATCCCGGTGGCCCAGTGGCCGGTGCTCCGCGCCTCGGGCGTGCCGCGCGCCTGGCGGTGGGTGCCGCTCAACATGGCGGCCTGGCTGGTCGGGCTGGGGTTCACGTTCCTGCCGTCGCCGTTCATCGACGAGTCGACTCCGGCGGCGCAGCTGTTCGCCTGGTTCGCGCTCGGCGGGGTGCTCATGGCGCTCACCGTCGCGCTCGTCACCGGGTGGGGCCTGCGAGGGATGACACGTCGCTGACCGGGCGACACGCGGGACCTTGTGCCTCGGGCCGCGCGCCGGACGGCCGGTACCGTGATCGCAATCGCCGTGACGGATGCCGCGACCGCAGCGTCCGGCCGGCGACCGGCGGCGACGGGGCGCGCCGGATCCGATCGTGGGGGAAGGCGATGGGGGAGTCGATCGAGTCGGCCGAACGGGCCGGTGCCGACACCGCCGGCGCACCGGAGTCGCGCCCGCGCCGCCCCGGTCGAGCACGGACCGTCGCGGGCGCCTTCGCGCTCGTGCTGGCCGCGGCCGGCGCCACGGCGGTGGGCGTGCAGCTGCTGGGCACCGACGACTCGCGCGACCTCGTCTCGTTGCAGTCGATCGACTTCGCCGACGAGCCCGATGGACCGGTCGCCTCGTACGACGGCTGGACCGCGGAGGTCGCCGGGTCGGTGCTCCGGCTGCGGGCCGTCGCCCCGGGCGCGATGCAGCCGTTCTGGACCGCCTCGCCCGCCACCGACGCGATGACGGTGTCGGCGACGCTCGACCTGCCCCCGGGCGTCGCCGGAGACGAGCTGTTCGTCGGCGGGATCACGGTGCTGGGGGAGTCCGGCGCCGGCTGGGGAGTCGCGTGCGGGTCCGACGGCGACGCGTACGTGCTCGCCGTGTGGGACGGCCGCAGCCAGGCCCTCGACCGGGTCGCGGACGCGGGCTGCGACGGTGAGCGGGTCAGCCTCGAGCTCGCCGCGGCGAGGTCGGGGGAGCGCACCGACACGATCGAGGTGCGACTTCCCGACGGCGGACGCGTGGTCCTGAAGCCCGGCGAGGTCCGCGGTCCGTTCACCGGGGCGGGATTCGTGATGGCCTCGGCGGACCGCACGCTGACGGTGCCCGGCCTCGACGTGCGCACCTACGAGGTGCGGGTCGAGCCGGCGCCGACGAACGGCGCAGGCTCGTAGGCGGCCGCCCTCGCGTCAGCGAGGGGATGCGGTGGGATCAGGAGGCCCGGTGCGTTCCGTCGTCGGCCACGAACGAGTCGTCGTCAGCTGCGTACTCGGCCCACTTCGACGCTTCGTCGTCGTAGTGGTCGTGGTTGGAAGCCGTGAGCTCGCGCTCGAGCGCGCTGTAGTCGGTCGCGGGGCTGAAGTACTTGAGCTCCCGCGCGACCTTGGTGTGCTTGGCTTTCTGACGGCCGCGCCCCATGCGTGACCCCCTTACGACGTCTGGCCGGGTGGGATGTACGTCACCCGGCTCTTCTGATAATGATCAATCCCGGCCGATAGTTTAGCACCGCCGGGACGCCCGGACGCCGTCCCCCGCGGCGCCTGCGGAGTTGCCCTCCTCGCCCGCGGTGAACGCGGGAACGTGCTGAGATAGACGGGTGGAATCGATCCCCGAGCGCGTGAAGGTGGCGGTGATCGGCGCCGGTCAGGCGGGCCTGTCGGTGGCGTTCTACCTGCGGCGATTCGAACTCGTCGCCGACGAGGACTTCGTCATGCTCGACCGCGCGCCGGGGCCCGGCGGCGCCTGGCAGCACCGGTGGTCCTCGCTCCGGCTCGGCACCGCCCACAAGGTCAACGACCTGCCCGGCATGGCCGAGCTGGGCCTCAGCTTCGAGACCGCCGACCGGTCGCTGCCGGCCAAGGAGGTCGTCGCGGACTACTACGGGCGGTTCGAGCAGCACTACGACCTCCGCGTGCACCGGCCGATCGACGTGCGGCGCGTCGCGAACGACGGCGTCGACCTGCGCATCGAGTACGGCGACCTCGCGCCGCAGCCCGTGGAGGAGGAGAAGGCGCGCGGGTTCTTCGGGCGCCGGCGCAAGACGTTCCGCGAGCCCGAGCGGCCCGAGACGCCGGTCGGCGAACTGCGGACCCAGTTCCTCGTGAACGCGACGGGCACCTGGGGTTCGCCGTTCGTGCCGTACTACCCGGGCATGGGCGACTTCCGGGGCCGGCACGTGCACACCTCGGACTACGTGGACGCCGAGGCCTTCCGCGACCAGCACGTCGTGGTGGTCGGCGGCGGCACGTCGGCCATCGGGTTCATGCTCGAGCTCGAGGACGTCGCGGCCGAGCTGACCTGGGTCTCCCGTCGGCCGATCGACTGGCTGGACCGGCAGGAGCTCGACCTGGAGGGCGCGTCGGCCGCCGTGGCCAAGCAGGACGAGGCGGCGCGCGCGGGCCGGGCGCTGCCGTCGATCGTGAGCGGCACCGGCGTGCCGAAGAGCCGCCGCATCGCGGCCGGCATCGAGCGCGGGCTGCTCGTCGCCAAGCCCATGTTCGAGCACATCGAGGCCGATCGGGTCGTGTGGAGCGACGGGTCGTCGGCCCGTGCCGACGCCATCATCTGGGCCACCGGGTTCCGCCCGGAGCTGCGCCACCTCGCGCCGCTCAAGCTGCGCGAGAAGGCGGGCGGCGTCACCGTGGGCCAAGGGGCCTCGTGGAACGACCCGCGGGTGTTCCTCGCGGGCTACGGTCCGCAGGCGTCGACGATCGGCGCGAACCGCGCCGGGCGCATGATCGCCCGGCAGATCATGGCCATGAT